>RFQF01000266.1 GCA_009925805.1 Flavobacteriia bacterium
ACTCCTTGAGCATAGCGCGGATTGAGTTAAACGATGATTTCACGCGCATCGATTTTTTGTATAAATCTCCGAACCATTATATAAACGGTGGATGGGTACAAATGCACGATTGCGCCTTTATTCGTCCGGTAGGCAGCGAGCAGCGACACCGTTTGGTGCAAGCAATTAACATACCCATTGCTCCTCAGAAGCATTATTTCAAACGATGCGGTGAACATTTGCGCTATACCTTGTTGTTTCCTGCGCTCCCAAAGTCAACACGCAAGATAGACATCATTGAAAAAGAGGCCGCGGGAACCTACTTCAATTTTTACAACGTAGATTTCGCTAAATGGATGATTATACCGCATGCTTCCTATCAAAAACGTTCTTGCAATTAAGCCATGGTAACTCACCAGGAACTCCATGAGGTGCAACGGCTGCATCAAGCTCACTATCTATCGCTTCGCGCGCGCATGCTCTTGAAAGAAAAAGAAGTGCAAATACGGGAATTAATCGCCAAACGAGACTATGCTGCGGTAGTGCAAGAAAAGGAACGGTATAATTTTTCCGCGAAATGCCTACTGGAAAGCATGGATGTTTTGAAAGCGGAATACGCGCGCTTAGGGGATGAACAACGCGAATCCGCGCTTGGAAACACGTTATCGCGCATCCTGCTTGAATTTGAAAACCTAGAAATAACCTTACAATTTTAACCTTAAAATCATGTGGACTTATAAACAACTTTGTTATCGAGCGGAAGTTTACGACCGCTTTTTAGAGTACCTTTTGGATAATTATGGCGTAACAATCAACCACAAACGGGCGTTGACCGAAGAGTTCTTGGAGGATGTTAAAAAGTTATACTATATCTTAGGAAAACTCGATGTGTACCTCAAGGCCCATCATGATATGGAGAACGCCAACCATGCGTTAAAGTGGTTTGAACAAGAATTTAAATCAACCTATTACATAACCGATTTCAGGGAATGGATAAAGGAAAACCCGGTAGAAATGGATTTTTAGAAAAATGGTTTGTTAACGCTCGTAGGTTGCAAAAGTTTTATATTTTTGAAACACTAACCGCGGGGAAGTCGAAAACCGGATAGAGTAGACAAAAAAACTAAACCTATGTATTATGACAGAGATTGACAATTCAACACAAAAACCGGCTCAAGCTAAAATGACCATGATTTTAATTTGTCTTTTCGCTGGAAATTTGGGTATTCACCGTTACTTGATGGGCTACTCAAACTGGTGGTTACAATTAATCACTCTTGGAGGTTGCGGAATTTGGCAGCTAATTGACCTGATCCAAATTGCCACAGGTTCTATGAAAATGGCAGACGGCCGTGAGCTTACAGCCTAACT
>RFQF01000267.1 GCA_009925805.1 Flavobacteriia bacterium
AATATCAATTCCAAATTTGAGCGTCCTTTTTTTTTGACTTTTTTTTCGCCGCTTCATTGCCCTCCTCTTGGCTCCTTTACGCGGTTATCCACATCGCTTGTTCATTTCTTGAACATTTTTTTTTCTGTTTGCTTTTTTCAATCGATTTTCGTTCTCCTTTCAACGGATTCCCGTTGTTGTTATAAGTCAATTCGATATGCAGAAAACCAAAGAAGAAGTATGGGGAGGATGTCTGTCTGTCATCCGTGATAACGTAACGCAGCAAAGCTTCAAGACTTGGTTTGAACCAGTCTTGCCCAGCAAATTGGCCGGGGATGTTTTGACAATCCAGGTTCCCTCCCAATTTTTTTATGAATGGCTGGAAGAGCACTATGTGAACCTCCTTCACAAGACCATTAAAAGAGCCCTGGGTCCCAACGGACGTTTGGAGTATGCTGTGGTCATGGAAAACAACGGCGGTGAATCCAGGCCCTATACCATCCAAATGCCGGGTGGTTCGGTTAAGCATGCCGGCGCTGAGGTATCCATGCCTGTCAATATCGGACAGACCATCAAGAATCCGTTTGTGATTCCTGGCCTCAAAAAAATCCAGGTAGAGTCCCAACTCAATCCCCGTTATCGTTTTGATTCCTTTGTGGAAGGGGATTGCAATCGTTTGGCCCGCTCTGCTGGTTTAGCGGTCGCAGCTAAGCCGGGTGCAACATCGTTCAACCCCCTCATGCTGTACGGTTCGACCGGTCTAGGTAAAACGCATTTGGCGCAGGCCATCGGTAACCAAGTTCGTCAATTATTTCCGACCAAAACCGTCCTGTACGTAAGTGCCGAAAAATTCACACAGCAGTTTGTGGACGCCGTCAAAAACCAATCAGCCAACGATTTTGTCCATTTCTATCAGATGATGGATGTTTTGATTCTGGATGATGTGCACAACCTGGCTAACAAAGAGAAAACCCAGGATGTTTTCTTCCATATTTTTAATCACCTCCACCAAAACGGCAAGCAACTCATTCTAACCAGCGATCGGCCACCCAAAGATTTGCGGGGTATGGAGGATCGTCTCTTGTCTCGATTCAAATGGGGCTTATCCACTGATTTACAGGCTCCGGATTTTGAAACCCGCTTGGCCATCCTTCAAAGCAAAATGTATGCCGATGGTATTGATTTGCCTTCGGATGTGGTTGAATTTATCGCCCACAATATCCATAGCAATATCCGCGAGTTGGAAGGGGCCCTGACCTCCTTGATGGCTTATACCACCTTGAGCCATCGTCAGGCTGATTTGGAATTGGCCAGAAATGTCATCAAGAATTTTACGCGGCATACCCAAACCGAAATATCGATCGATTCCAT
>RFQF01000268.1 GCA_009925805.1 Flavobacteriia bacterium
AAGAAAAGGGCTCCTAAGAGCCCTTTTTTTGTTGCAGTCTAAAACTTGAATTAAACCGGTTCCCAAGTGGAATCAGCTAGGTGTTTGAATGTTCCCAAATGTCCCAAAGAACTTGCGCGGCTGCCCCATTGGTTTGGACCGATTAAGGACAAGAACTTAGTCCCGTTGGACCGTTGGTATAAATGATATACCTGACCAACGACAGGGGTAAAATTAACATCTGCTTGAAAAATTTGGACGGACAAGAGCAGACGTTCTTCAATTCGACGGGCCTCTTCCATAAGCGTCTCCGCTTGCCGGCGTAGCATGGCCATTTGCTGCCTCGCATGATTCTCGGCGCTTTCTAGGGCAACAGCTCGGATTTTGCCTCTGTCCTCCGGGCGAATCATGGCAGAGCCCACATGCATGGGTATCTCTGATAGACCCCAGCTCAAAGAGCCGGCCTCTTCAGCCACCATATTCTGATTATGTAGGTCCGAATCCCCTGAACCGATGGATTCGTTTGAATCGATGGAATTGCTTGAATTACTGGACTCCCTTAGATGGGTAGAAGAATTTGACATTGCTGGGTTTAACTCTAAGAAAACACCACATTGAGAATGAAGTTTTAGGTTTTTCGATTTTTTTTTTATAATTTCGCGTTTTGGTAAAATCCAAATTCCCTGCCTATGTCAATGCGTCAACTTAAAATCACCAAGTCCATCACCAACAGGGAAAGCCAATCGCTGGAAAAGTACCTGCAGGAAATTGGTAAAGTTGACCTAATTACCCCCGATGAGGAGGTTGTTTTGGCCAAAAGGATTAGAGAAGGAGATCAAATTGCCTTAGAAAAACTGACCAAGGCCAACCTACGATTCGTGGTTTCGGTGGCCAAACAGTACCAAAACCAGGGCTTAACCCTCAGTGATCTCATTAATGAGGGAAATCTGGGTTTAATCAAAGCCGCCAAACGCTTTGACGAAACCCGTGGCTTTAAATTCATTTCCTATGCCGTATGGTGGATTCGACAGTCCATTTTGTCGGCTTTGGCAGAACATTCAAGGATTGTAAGGCTTCCTTTGAACAGGGTTGGGTCGTTGAATAAAATATCCAAGGCTTTTTCGAAGCTTGAACAAGAATTTGAGCGTGATCCCTCCGTTGCTGAATTGGCAAATCTGCTCAATGTTTCAACCGATGAGGTTGAAAACACCATGAACATTAGCGGAAGGCATATTTCGATGGATGCGCCCTTCATTCAAGGCGAAGAAAACACCTTGCTGGATGTCTTGATCAATGAGGACGCTCCCAAATCGGATAGCATCCTGATGCAAGAATCCTTGG
>RFQF01000269.1 GCA_009925805.1 Flavobacteriia bacterium
TTTGGAGTTGGGGAAGGAACAGTAATGGTCAATTAGGTTTGGGGAACACCGTAAACAGAATGGTTCCATTTCAAATTGGGGTAGATTCCGATTGGAAACAGGTATCAGCAGGGGCTGCTCATACGCTGGCCGTTAAAAATGATGGGACTTTATGGGCTTGGGGAAGTAATGGTGTTGGACAATTAGGAATCGGAAATTTGACTCAAAAAACTTTGCCAAATCAAGTTGGCAATGAATCAAACTGGAAAGAAGTTCATGCCGGGCAAGGGCATTCTATTGGCATCAAAGAAGACAGTACTATTTGGGCTTGGGGCTTCAATACATATGGTCAATTGGGGATAGGAAACACTATCAACCAAAGTTCTCCCGTTCAAATTGGAAACCTTCATGATTGGCTTACAGCATCTTGTGGAGGGGGTCATACCTTAGCCTTAAAAGCAGACAGTACCCTTTGGGCGTTTGGATATAATAGTACCGGCCCACTTGGTGATAGCACAACGATTCAAAGCAATGTACCCATTCAAATTGGGCCAAGTCATCAATGGACTTCCATTTCGGCAGGTTTTGAATTTTCTTTAGCAAGAAAAGCAGATGGAACCATTTGGTCTTGGGGTTTCAATGCTAATGGTCAGCTTGGCATTGGCAACACAACGACAAGTTTATATCCTGTACAAATTGGTGTCAACAATAATTGGGCGTTAATCGAAGCAGGTTCAAGCTTTGGATTTGCAATTAACACAAATGGTGAATTATTTGGATGGGGTTTCAATGCGAATGGACAACTTGGAATTGGAACCACGAATGATGAATATTATCCGATTCAAGAAGTTGGATTAGGAACCAATTGGAACTATATTTCAGGTGCCGCAGGTGCTGTAAATGCAGGATCCGTTTTTGGGACGCATAGTCTTGGTTTACAAGGGTCAAATTTTTCTATATGCGCTACGGGCTCAAATTACATGAGTCAATTAGGCGACAATACTACTACTCAAAGTAACTTTTTTAACTGTTCAACAGGAGATTTGAATGTTGGACTTGTAGAAATGGATAAATCAGACTTTTTCACAGCAATGCCGAATCCGTCAAATGGATTGTTCACCATTAATACCGAAACCTTAAATTCATCAAGTCACCTTTGTAAGGTATTGGATGCAACTGGAAAAGAAGTTTATCGAAATTACTTTAACACTGAAATTTTCCAAATTGATTTACAAGACTTAAATTCAGGGGTTTATATAATCATTCTCGAAAATGAAGACTTATCGGTAAAAAAACGAGTGGTTATTGAGTAGTGAACTTTTAAAACACTTAGTAAGATAA
>RFQF01000270.1 GCA_009925805.1 Flavobacteriia bacterium
TTGAGGAGCAGGCTACGTGGTACTACGTAAAAAAGACGGGAAAGGGAGAATCTTAGACCGTTTAAGTTTCTAAGCGAATTGCGGAATCAAAACTCCTCGTACCGCAAGTGGGCCGCACCCAACCTCGAAGGAAGGTTATAGCGTATGCCGCCTGTTGCACCAATTCCAGGACAAAAGGAAAACCCTAGCGTTGGAATGCTGTGGAGTGCGACTTGGGGACGAAATTCGGTGTAAAGCATCCAAGGCATCCAAAACGGACGCTTGTTCCCCAGTTGAAATTGGATTCCCAAAGGCACAAAAAAGTTTGCGCCAAAGGCCATGGGGTTATTGAACGTTTCGATTTGCGTGTGGTGCGTTTGCGTACCCTGGGTTCCATTGAACCCCTGATAACTGTTCGTGTTTTCAAGGTACACAACTTGGGTTTTTGAACGGTAGGACAACCCAAAAGAAACCCCTGCACCTGCGGAAAATGCCCAACGATCCCCAGCATTCATTTCCCAAATATATGCTCCTTCAAGGCGGATTTGTTGGTTACAGTATTGCCCGATTAGGGTTTTTTGGGCAATAGAATCCACGAAGGTCATGCTCCCGTTTTGCTGAGAAATTAGGGTGTCAACCACGTAGGATTCATAGGCATGTGCATGGCAGCTATGCAGGATGCTATTGACATTTGCAACCCCCACGCGAAGCGTTCCAGACCACGAGGGAAGCTTCATTCCTAGCAAGAGGGACTGAAAGGAAACCTGTTGGGAGCCCGGTTCCTGTTGAAAGGTGCTCAAATTTTTCGATAAAAGGACGGAATTGGGTGCCAATGAGGCGAAATCGGATATGTTCGTGTTTTCATGGCCGAAAGGGCGATAAAATCCGGAGTTCAGGTGAATTTGGGTGATTTTCATTTGGGCTAGCAGGGACCAAGTCCCGGCAAAGAATGCCCCAACAATGACTGCTAATTTCATGGATAAGTGGGTTTACGGTTCAACCCGATCTTAAACGCCAAAAGCATGTTTTTCGTGTATAGAAGATAAAGTTGCGACGAGCATGGAAAACCAAGTTGATGCATCTGGCTTTTTTCTGAATTTATGTCTTTAACCTTCGTTGAAGCCATCATCTGTAGTAAGTTTACGAAAAAAAACCTGAGCCATTTGACTCAGGTTTTCTTTGTAGACAGGAACATCGAATTACCGAACCTGGTGCGCTTCGGATTGGAACAAATTAAATCTATTTTTTGACTAAAAAGATTTACATTAATCTAGGTTGTTAAAATCAATCCAAAATTCATCAGTCAAATAAAATACCGTATCAATGAAATAAAGAAGACCA
>RFQF01000028.1 GCA_009925805.1 Flavobacteriia bacterium
GATGATATTGTGGAAAAGGTGTACGAGATGATGTCGAAAGCCAATCCAGGCGCTTTCCCAGTACTATAATTTTGCAACTCTCAGACTATTTATTGCATTGGGAAAAGTCATTGAACGGTGGGATTTATCCGGATGAATATGCATCATACCTATCGCTAAACCTCACGCGGTTTAATCGAATAACAAAGACTTTTTCGCCCTCACAGGCTTTTATTGACCTCGTTAGCGAAGTAAAAAAGAAATCCCATTGGATTATTATAACCGAACCTTGGTGTGGCGATGCAGCACAGAGTGTGCCCACACTTTTGAGGCTTATTGAGGTGATTCCGAAGGCGTCGTATACATTAGAGCTTCGCGATGCGGGAAGTTTGATTAACCAATACTTAACGCATGGGAGTAAATCGATTCCGAAGTTGATTGTGCGCAACGAACAGCACGAGGACCTTTTCGTGTGGGGAGCGCGCCCCATCCCGCTAAGTGTTTTGTTTAACGAAGGAAAGCAGCGAGGATTGGAAAAACCAGCACTGCATGAAATGCTGCACGCGTGGTATGCAAAAGACGGGGGAAGGAGTTTGGAACATGAAATCATGCTGAACCTGCAACCCTACCTCAATACGGGAAACGAAGCGATGATCCGCCCCCTTTGACTTAAAAGAAGCAAATTAAAAACTCACCACCAACTCATACGGCATCCGCATTTGGATACCCATTTTATTTTCTACCCGTTTTAATTGATCGTACCAAAAATTAAGGGATTCCGGCAGTGAATTTCGATGGATTTTAAGACGGCTTTCCTCCTCGTCGTTTTCTTGGTTTAATAGTTTAATCCATCCACCCCAAGGATCTTCTTTTACGCGTGGGTAATAAATCACATTCGCTTCCTTGGATTTAATTTCCTGCTTGGCAAAGGCTATTACTTCGGGAAGCGTGGCTAATTGATCCACCAATCCTCTTTCCAACGCATCGGAACCAGACCACACGCGACCTCGCGCGAGTTGATTCACCCGTTCTTTGGTCATTTTTCGTCCGTCGGCCACCCGTTGTAAAAACTGGCTGTAAATACCGTTCACCTCAGTTTGGACCATGGACAGTTCCTGCGTCGTCAATTTTCGATTGGAGGACATGACAGCATGGTCGTGGGTTTGCACTCGGTCGAAGGTAATTCCCAGTTTGTTTTCTAACATTTTCCCAGTGTAAGGAATCATGCCAAAAACACCTATTGATCCTGTAATCGTGGTGGGTTCTGCAAAAATGCGATCGGCGGGGGTGGCAATATAATACCCCCCTGAAGCGGCTACATCCCCCATGGAAACGAAGACCTTTTTTTTCTTTTGTGTGAGCATGACCTCTCGCCAAATCTCTTCGCTGGCCAGGGCACTTCCTCCTGGGCTGTTGATTCTAAACACAACCGCTTTAATATGTTTATCTTTTCGCACCTTGGAGAATAATTTACACAATTTTTCGCTACTCAACTCCTCCCCGTCTTTGGAAACTTCACCTTCTCCAATAATCACGGCAATCGAGGGTGTTCCTGCTTGAACCAAGACTTGGTCGTTGTAAAATTTATTCTTCGCATAATCCGTAAAATCGGCCCACGAGATATCGCCGTAGTCCGTTACAGCAACTTTCTTCGCCATGGTAGCCATCATTTCATCTTCGTAAAGGACACCATCCACCATTCGATGTTTCAAGGCCTCCTGGGCATTAACCACCTCCATGGAATTTATCCACTGATTCAGGTTTTCAACGGAAAAATTCCGACTCGAGGCCATGTCTGATGCTAAATCTCCCCAAATACAATCCATAAGACGTTGGTTTTGTAGCCTTGCGGAATCGCTTAATTTTTCCAGAAAAAAGGGTTCAACCGCACTTTTAAAATCGTTGTTCTCACCCCGAACGATTTGGACTTCTACATCCAACTTATCGAGCATTTTTTTGAAAAACATCGCTTCAGAACCTAATCCGGTAAGGTAAAATGTGGAAGTTGGAAATGCGTAGCACTCCTTGGCGACGGAACCGAGATAATATTCTTTTTGACTAATGGATTCGCCTTGAAAGTAAGCCACAACAAACTTTTTACTATCCTTCTGAAAATTATTCAAAGCAGATCGAATGGAACGAAGCGTTGAAATACCGCAATTAAGTTCTCCGATATCCACATAAATCCCTTTAATTTTTTCGTCTTTTTTCGCTTGATCGATGGCATACAAAATATCCGGCAAACCAAGTGTTTCGTCGAGGGAGAAACTCATGGGATCGAAACGGTCGTTGCTTTTTTCTTGAATTTTTCCTTTTAAGTTCATTCGGAGAATGGAAGCATTTTCTAAGGCGTACGGTGCTGGACCAAAATTGGCGAAAGACCCAATGATTCCCCCCAACACGAGAAAGAAGAAGACCATTCCTAAAAAAAGAGCTATGGCTACCGCCACCAAAGAAGGCCAAAAAATTCGACTAAAGGGTATTTTATTTTCTTCTGACATACGTAGGATTTACTGCAAAATTAACGATTTATTAAATTGGTCGCTTTGAAGGGTAAATTGAACGGATTGAATCTTAATGTCAATCGGATGCTTGAATGGTAATTATGGTATAAATCCCCCATATTGCTGG
Organism: Flavobacteriia bacterium; assembly: GCA_009925805.1. Classification (GTDB taxonomy): domain Bacteria; phylum Bacteroidota; class Bacteroidia; order Flavobacteriales_D; family Crocinitomicaceae; genus UBA952. The sequence goes on from RFQF01000028.1 coordinate 2,611, forward strand.
ATTGAATTAACGGAAAGTAAATGGCCGCGATATCGGATAAATTGATCCCCAATCCGGCGTTGTAAAGCGTTGTTGCTTTGATGCCGTTATCGTACACGCCAAAATCCGCGAAAGCTTCGAATATATTCGGTTTGATCGGCAATTGAACGGTGGCATTCAGAGACGTTGCCCAATAATTGGACATGCGCAGGTTGTCACTTGCCGTCCTAAAACCCCCCATGTCGTTCGCGTATTGAGCTCCGGTAATAGCAGCGCGGTTGAAATAATAATTTTCAGCAAACAAATCCTGGTAACCGGCAGCACCGAACATGGATATGGAATATCGTCCCATAGCTTGGTAGAAGGTCGTTCCTGGGTTATAGGCTAAATTATACCCCCCATAAAGACGGAAATTCATTTTTCGGGTCAGTTTACGGTTCAAATAATTGACCGTCAACGATTGGGTAGTTGAAACTCTCGCAAAACTCGCAATGTCGAAAAATACATCCGAATAGCCCAATACTCCCTCAAATTGCAGCTGGCTTTCATAGGAAAAATGTTTTTTTCTCCAATGAAGCGTGTGATTCACTTTTAATCCATTTTCGAAACTAGAATTCGAGGCGGTGGGCAAAACATCACGACGCCACAACCATTTAAAGGTTAAATCGTTGGAGAATCCTTTCGGTGTGCGATTGGGAACTAGATTCAAGGTAATATAAGGCGTAATGGCGACAAAAAAGGACTGCGTCTGTCCTTTGGGATCGTCCTGGATACCAAAAGACTTTAAGCTCAAACCTGCTTTTATCGATCTAGGACCTTTATAGGGGAAAAATGTTGTACTCAATTCTGCCACGCCCCCAACGGTATTTCTTCCCACCGAATACATGGGCAGCACCAAGAATTGGAACGGTTTAAAAGGCACCCCAAAATTGTGAAACGCTGCCCCAATCATAACGCGATCAGCATGGTTAAAGGCCATCATAGGTGTCCAGAAAATGTTCGTTTTATTCGGTTCGTGATCTCCGATCATGAATTCAAAGGACAAAGGTTCGCACTTCTTGAACAAGAACTTATTGGGATTGATTCGGTTATTAGATCGGTTGATTTCTGGAATTTGCTTGTTAGGATCAATCACGAATGCCTCCAAGGAATTTCCTCCTTGAAACACGAGAGCACTCCGTTTTTGCTTAGGATCAGTCCATTGGCTCTCCATGACCTTCCCCGACTTATCTAAGGATACTACTTGAATTGGTCCTCGAATTGCGCCACTATTCTTCACTTTCACCGAATACGTGTTCATCGCGCTAAGATGCTTTGCACGCTTCAATCGATAATCTATCACATGGGTTGTCTGGATTAAATCGCGGAATAACCAGTCCAATTTTCTTCCTGATACACTTTCCAATACCGCTTGCATATCTTCAGGGTACGGGTGCTTGAATTGATATAAATCGAAATATCGATGCATGCATTGATCGTACAGGGCATCGCCTAAATAGCTTCGGAGGTAATGAAAAACCAAGCCGGTTTTTTGGTACATAATCGCTCCATAGTTTGCCGAGCTGAACGCAGCGGAATGGGTTTGAATGGGCTGATCGGCTCCTAATATGGCTAAAAAACGGTACATGATATCGCCCAAATCGTGGTGGTTTAGGTTATTAAAATGCAGCCTACCTCCGGCAATCATGTCCGAAAAATCCTTGTTTTCCGGATATTTCGTAGTAACATAGCGCATTTCATTGGACGTGTTCATGCCTTCGTCCATCCACCCGTGCTCCCGTTCGTTGGAACCTAAAATGCCATAAAACCAATTGTGTCCCACCTCATGCACAATCACGACTTCTAATTCGCGGGCCGTTCTGGCGTTGCCAATTACCGTAATCATGGGATATTCCATACCACCTCCAGCACTGATGGTTCCATCCACCGCTGTGACTGAGGAATAAGGATAATCTCCATTCCATTTCGAGTAGTAAAACGTTCCATCGTTGATATATTCGATGGCGTTTTTCCACAACATGGCATTGGCTGGGGTAAATAATGCCCATGTGGTAACGGAATTCCCTGAAGTCGGCAGCTTTACAGACCCTTTGAGTACTTTATATCGCTTATCGGCAAACCAGGCAAAATCGTGGACGTTGTTTTGGGTAAAGCGAATGGTTTTCCACTCCTTGGACGATGCAGGGAAAGAATCGCGTAAGGCGCCCTTCGGAAGGGCAATGATGCTCGCTAAATTTGCTTGGGTAACTTCCGCCAAGGAATCCATAAAGATCACATCTTCGGGGGATTGACGTTCACCGGTGGCGCCCACCACGTAATTTGCTGGCAGGGTAATGGAAACATCGAATGATCCATATTCCGAATAGAATTCTCCTTGATTTAGATACGGCATAGCATGCCAACCTTTATGATCAAATACCGCAGGTTTTGGATACCATTGAGTAATTTGGTAAGATTGTCCGATATGGCCCAAGCGAGAAATTTCTCCCGAGGGGATTTTTACGGTGAACGGGGTAGTAACGGTAAGTGAATTTCCGGGTGCTAGGGGTTCATTAAGTTTAATTCGTACCAAATCGGTGTATTTAGGATCAAAGCTCCATGCCACACTGCGCCCATTAACCTTGAAGTCCAAGGAATTGATGCTTCCCAATTCGGAAGAATCCATAAGCCGGAGTTTGGTCCCCTCGGCTTCTAACTGTTGAGCTAAGGCAGTTTTTCCATTCTTGTACGCATTGGGCCATACATGCAGGTAAAGTGAATCCAAGGTATGGGGTGAATGATTGAGGTAATCAAACGCTATATTGGCATAAATCCGATGCAATTGATCATCCAATGTTGCCTCAATGCGGTAGTCTACCTGTTGTTGCCAATATTGGGCAAGGATCGCTGAAGGGGAAATAACCAAGAAACAAGCGTAAAATAATTTTCTCATCGTTCGAATAAAAATGTAGGCACCATGCGGCGTAAATGTAGTCAAAATCGAATATACCCCATAAAAAAAGCCGTCCGAAGACGGCTTGGAAGACCCTTTCGTAAATTTTTACTTAACCATCAAGGGCAATACTTTTCTCACGTTGTTTTGATCAACTGTTACCAAGTAAGTTCCGGATCCCCAAGAGGAAGTATTGAGCATCATGGCTGTCGTAGCATGTTCACCCTCGAAAATCACTTTTCCTGCCAAGTCGGTTACTGAAATCTTAAAATCCCCTGCATGGGACAACGCAATTTGCACCATGCCTTCCGATGGATTAGGAACCAGGGTTACGGTCCAATCCAAGAGTTCGTTCACCTGCGCATAGTTATCCATTCCGTCGCAATTTTCATCAATTCCGTTATTTAAAATTTCGGTAGCTCCCGGGTGTATTTGTGCATTTCCATCGTTGCAATCCCCATTCACTAAACTAAATCCTTGCACCGTAGAATCGCAATATTCCATGGAGATGTCTGAACCGTAACCGTCATTATCCAAATCTTGATAAAGTAAAAATACGGGAAGACCTTCGTCGGTGCTATTGTTGCAATTGTTATCGATACCGTCACAAATCTCAGGCGCATTAGGGTAGGTATTTTGGTCAGAATCGTTGCAATCTGTGCTATCGGCTACGTATCCCACAGGTTGTCCACAATTCACCAAGGGTGCACCCGCATTTCCAAACCCGTCGCCGTCAAAATCTTGGTAATAGGTCATAATAACCGTAGCGGTAGAATCGTTGTCGTTGCAATCGGAACTATCCGCAACGTACCCTGCAGGTTGTAAACATGCTGTTGTGGTCATGTTTATATCGCCAAAACCGTCGCTGTCCATGTCCATGTACCAAACGGTGTTGGGATTGATAGAAGCCAATGAATCGTCGCAATCTAAATTATTGGTTACCAATCCAGGAAGAAGGAGGCAAGAGCTAACTATTGCATTGGGATCACCGAATCCATCGCCATCCATATCTGCATAATAGTTTGTTGGGGTGTTGCATGGCGTAACCTGGTACCAAGTCGATCCCGCGCGGATTTCATCCAATTCCAAGTTTCCAGTATTCGTACTTTGACGTAAAAAAATGGATGCAAAATTTGCCAAACCATTGGTTCCCGAATTATTGGTAATTGTGGCGGCCGGTTGCATGGTACCGGGTGTTGGGTTGATCCACATGGAAGCAGTGATGGGTGTCGTTGTGGCATCTAATTTCACCACTACAAAACACGTGGTTCCGATTGGATATTCCGTGGCATTCCATGTGGTATTCGAAGCGCCTCCACTTTGATTCGAAATACCTAACACAAACGTATTTGGAGCAACACCTCTTTTGATTGAAGCCCTTGCAGCAAGTACGGTCAAGGTACTTCCTGATCCTCCACCAATCCCCATAAAATAGTCGCCCGTTCCAGCATTCGATGTTAACCCTGTGGTATTGGTAACGTTCAACAAGAACGAATAATACCCGATTCCGGTGATATTCGATAAGGGCTTATTCACATCCTCCGTATTCGAAGAAACAAACAAAGCGCGATTCCCTGTGGAATTTTGCAAGGCCGCAAATGCCAAACTGCTCCCAGAATTTGAAGGAGTAGTAATTGTTTGAAATTGTCCTGGGGTTACTCCGGAATGGGTAGTCCAACCGTTGGCATTTAGTGCTCCCGTGAAGGAAAAAGGTTCAAACGTTTGAGCAACAGTCCATTGGGCGAGTATCAACCCTAAAAATAAAGCAATCTGTTTCATAGTTTTTTTTTTCAAAGTTATATAAAATCGCTCCAACGAGAACCCTATCATTTTCCATTGGAGCGCACATTGACGATTTCTTAATTCAATTCCGGTTTTGGCAACAACACTTTACGAGATAACTTCCATTTTTTGGTTTTGGGATCTTTGCCCACCACTTTGAAAGTTAACATATCCCCTTCCTTACATACCTCCTCCATTTTGTCTACTTTCTCCCAAGAATACTCGGAAATATGGATTAATCCATCGGTTCCCGGAATGATCTCCACGAAGCAACCGAATTCTTTAATTGATTTAATCTTTCCTTCATAGGTTGCCCCTTCCTCAACTTGTGGCGGGAAAGCGATCAATTTCACGCGACGCAACGCTTCTTCCATGCTTGGTCCGTCGTTGGATAAAATTTGTACGGATCCTTGTCCGTTCGGTAATTCCTCGATGGTGATGGTGGTTCCAGTTTCTTTTTGTAAGCCTTGTATGATTTTTCCGCCAGGTCCGATCACTGCACCAATCATTTCGTTTGGAATCAATATCCCTTCTATTCTCGGCGTAGTGTCTTTGTAGTTATCCCGTGGATGCGCCAAGGTTTCCGAAATTTTTTCCAGAATATGCAACCTTCCAGCTTTCGCTTGATGCAGGGCTTGGGTGAGCACTTCATACGGAAGTCCATCTACTTTAATGTCCATCTGGCATGCGGTAATTCCTTTTGCTGTACCTGTTACTTTGAAATCCATATCCCCTAAATGGTCTTCGTCGCCCAAAATATCGGACAGCACGGCAAATTTCCCTTCGTCGGCCACCAAGCCCATGGCAATTCCTGAAACCGGAGCCGTAATTTGTACCCCTCCATCCATCAACGCCAAGGTCCCCGCACAAACGGTAGCCATGGAGGAAGAACCGTTGGATTCCAAAATATCGGAAACAATTCGAATCGTGTACGGATTTCCTGCTGGTAAGACCGGTTTTAACGCACGCAATGCCAAGTTTCCGTGGCCAATCTCACGACGTGAAGTTCCGCGAATCGGTTTAGCTTCCCCGGTGGAAAACGGCGGAAAATTGTAATGCAACATGAATTTTTCGGTACCCTGGAAGGTAGCGCCATCGATCAATTGTTCATCCATTTTACCTCCTAAGGTCAGTGTGGTCAGCGATTGGGTTTCACCTCGCGTGAACACGGCTGAGCCGTGCACATTGGGCAAATAATCTACTTCAGCCCAAATCGGACGAATCTCATCGAACGCACGTCCATCCAAGCGCTTACGTTCATGCAACATAACCCATCGCACGGCTTTTTTCTTCACTTCCGAAAAGTAGGTTCCGATGAATTTCCCCGCTTCCACCAATTCCTCCTCGGTGTAAGAAGCTTTAATTTCTGCCTTTATGGCATCGAACAACTCAGAGCGCTTCACTTTGTTGGCTAAGCCCATGCGGGCGACATCCTTGCATTTCTCCATGCCCAATTCGTACACTCGGGCCTTAACGTCCTCGTTGTGCACTTCGTGGCAATAGGTTCTTTTCGGATGAGCCGTCGCAATTTCAGCCCCCAAGGCGGTTTGGAAAGCGCATTGTTCCTTAATGGCTTCGTGGGCGATTTTAATCACTTCCACCAAATCCTCCTCGGATATTTCTTGCATTTCACCTTCCAACATGTTGATGTCTTTTTCCGTACCTGCAATCATTACATCCAAGTCGGCGCCTTCCATTTCTGATTTTGTGGGATTCAAAATGTATTCACCGTTAACTCGGGCGACACGCACCTCGGACATCGGGCCGTTGAACGGAATGTTCGAAACCGCAATGGCCGCTGAGGCAGCCAAGCCGCAAAGGGCATCCGGATTGTTTTCTCCGTCATAGGACAATAACTGAATCATTAATTGCACTTCGGCATGGTAGTCATCTGGAAACAAAGGACGAAGCGCACGGTCCACTAAGCGCATAATAAGAATCTCACTTTCGGATGGACGTGCTTCTCTGCGAAAAAATCCACCCGGAAATCTTCCTGCGGCGGAATACTTTTCACGATAATCCACGGTGAGCGGAAGAAAATCCACCCCTTCCTTGGCCTCAGGTGCCGCGACTACGGTGGCTAAAAGCATGGTGTCGCCCATGCGCACTACTACCGAACCATCGGCTTGTTTTGCTAATTTTCCAGTTTCAACACTGATTTCTTTTCCACCCGTATTGATGGATTTTTTTAAACCTATATTCATGATTATTTATTTACTTGTTTTAGGATATTTGGATATTTGGATATTTGGATATTTGGACATTTGGACGTTTGGACGTTTGGACATTGGGACATTAAGCCATAGCATGAACCGTTCTTGATCAGGCAAGGTAGAGGTTATCCGGTAAACATGCTTAACTAAATCCATCGATTCCTTCCAAACTAACAATTGCTTAAAGTTATGCTTCTTAATCAACTATTCGACTATTTCTTCTAATTAACAACTCTTAACCTCTCAACGTCCAAATTTCTTAATGTCTTTGACACAAAAAAAGGGAACTCCGACCAAGCCGAACGTCCCCTCTCCATAAAATGCTCAATCCTGTGCGATTAACGACGAAGCCCAAGCTCCTTGATTAATGCCCTGTATTTTTCAATATCCTTTCCTTTCAGGTAATCCAACAAACTTCTTCGTTTACCTACCAACAATTGCAAGGAACGTTGCGTTCCAAAATCTTTACGATTTTTCTTCAAATGCTCCGTAAGATGATTGATTCGGTAAGAAAACAACGCGATTTGTCCTTCCACGGATCCGGTGTTCGTCTCGCTACCCCCGAATTTACTGAAAATTTCTTTTTTCTTTTCTGCTTCTAAGTACATGCCAATATTATTAAAATAATTTTTATGTATTCGCTACGATTTTCGTTGCGAGAGTGCAAAAGTAAGGTCTTTTTTGCGCACTACCAAAAAAAACATATCGAAACTGGCGGTGAGCTTTTTTCCGTTGATTATCTTTACCCAAAAAACCATGCAACACTTTTCTATTGCCATTCATGGCGGAGCAGGGACTTTAACCCGAGGTATGATGACCGCAGAAAAAGAAAGCGCTTACCTGAAAGGTTTGCAAGAAGCGTTGAATGCCGGATATTCCTTATTGGCCGAAGGGGCTTCTGCCACCGAGGCCGTTGTGGCTGCCGTTGCATCATTGGAGGATTGCCCCCTATTCAATGCCGGAAAAGGAAGCGTGTTTACAGCAGATGGTACGCACGAAATGGATGCAGCAATCATGGAAGGTACGGGGCGAAATGCCGGTGCGGTTGCGATGGTAACCGGAATAAAAAATCCCATACGGTTAGCCCAAGAGGTGATGCTGCACAGCAATCATGTTTTGTTGGCGGGCGAAGGTGCTATGGCCTTTGCAAAACAACGAAATTTCGAAACGCTGCCTCCCTCCTATTTTTTCAATCAGTTCCGATTCGACCAATGGCAGGAAATTAAGGGAAGTGACCGAATCCAATTAGACCACACCCAGAGCGACCATAAATTTGGCACAGTTGGCGCCGTAGCTTGCGACCAAAACGGGGCAATTGCAGCAGCGACCTCCACCGGAGGAATGACCAATAAGAAATTTGGTCGAATTGGGGATAGTCCGTTGATTGGAAGTGGAACCTATGCCAACAATGCCACATGCGCGGTGTCCTGCACGGGAAGCGGGGAGTATTTCATTCGTGGCGCTGTGGCCTATGATGTTGCATGTTTCGTGGAGCACTTGGGGGTGGATCTTCAATCCGCTTGTAACGAAGTGATTCAAAAACGTCTTTTAGACCTTGGGGGCGACGGGGGTCTGATCGCCATCAATCGTGAGGGAATGGTCAGCTTTTCCTTCAATACCGAAGGGATGTATCGCGGTTATCGAAAAAGCGATGGCACCTTCTACACCGCAATTTACAGAGACTAAATAAAGGGTTGTCCAATAGGCAAGACCTTAATCCTACGTGTATTAATTTCAAATTTATCCCCGTTGGATAGCACGTGGGTTATCATATTGGTTAAGGTCATAGCGCAGCCTTCTTTCAAAATGGCCTCGTTGTTATGTTCCAGCTTTCTGCCGTCAAAAATGATCACCATCCCAGAACCAATCACCTGAAATTCGGCGTTATTTCGAATGATTAACCCGGTATCTTCCGCTAGACCAATGCCGATCAAATCGGGGTGTTTTGCCACGGCTTCCGTAATTCGACCGAATCTTCCTCGCTGAATAAAATGCGAATCGATGATTAAATTGGGAGTAAAACCCATTCCTATTCCCATGCTTACCGATCCTTTCCGAAAAGATTCCGTGGTTTGTCCACCAGTAATCATTTCCGTGGACATACACATGGCACCCGCGCTGGTCCCAGCGATAACAAAAGGTTCATTTTGATAACGCTCGAGCATAATGGAATGGAGTGCAGTTCCTCCTATTTTTGAGGTGATTTTGGATTGATCTCCTCCCGAAAAAAGTACGGCATTTGCCGTTTTCATGCGTTCAATGAATTCAGGATTATCGGAATCAGACCGATCCCGAATGTCCATGGGAAAGATTTGCGAACACCCCAACAAGTGAAAGGCATTCACGTAGGCTTCAATGACTTCCTCAGGAATGCTCGAAGCGGTAGGAATGATAATAATTTGTGCATCTACTCCTCCTGCCTCGTGCACCACATGGCTTAAAATACCGTCCCCAATAAACTCGAGTGTGTACATTTCATTATCTCCTAATCCTTTATCCTCGTTCCCTCCTATTGGAATTAAAATGCCTTTGGGGTCATGAATTTTCATGCTTTTTATTTTTGTGTGTGGTCAAAAATAAATTTTATTGTATTATTTTGCATCGAAAAGTTACTAAAATATACTAACCTTCTTTTGAACTATGAAAATCCGGGAGATTCACGCAATGCGAGGTCCTAACTATTGGTCTGTTAAAAGGCATAAACTCATTGTAATGGTCTTAGACCTGGAAGAAATGGAAGAACGTCCTTCCAACAAAGTCGAAGGATTTCATGGACGCATCATGGACATGTTTCCTCGAATGCAGGAGCACCGCTGTTCCATTGGAGCTCCTGGAGGTTTTTTTCAACGCGTGGAACGAGGCACCTGGATGGGGCACATCATCGAACATATTGCGTTAGAAATTCAAATCCTCGCTGGCATGAACGTGGGCTTTGGGAGAACCCGAGGTTACGGTGAAAAAGGCGTTTATAATGTCGTTTTCGACTACGAAGAAGAAGCCGTTGGAAGATTTGCCGCCAAAGCGGCCTTCGATATTTGCATTGCAATTATTGACAACCTGCCGTATGATTTGAATGCCGATATTCAGCGTATGCGGGAAATTCGAGAAGCAGTTCGACTCGGCCCTTCAACAGGATCTATCATTCATGAAGCCGAATTGCGGGGCATTCCTTGGATTCGACTCAATCAACATTCCCTTTGTCAATTAGGGTATGGTGAAAATCAAAAACGCATCCGTGCCACCATCAGCAGCGAAACCAGTAGTTTGGGTGTTGAAATCGCAGGAAATAAAGAGGAAACCAAACACTTGCTCGAACAATCCGAAGTGCCCGTACCCAAAGGGGTCATTATCCGCCAGGTGGAAGAGGTGGATTCTGCCTGTCAAAAAGTAGGCTTCCCGGTAGTAATAAAACCCATCGATGGAAATCACGGAAGAGGAATTACGGTTAATCTGCAATCCTTGGAAGAGGCTCGTCTGGCTTTTCATGCTGCCAAGAAAGTTTCGAACAGTGTCATTGTTGAACAGTACATTACCGGGGTTGATTACCGACTTCTAGTCATAAACCATCGCTTTGTTGCCGCAGCCTTGCGCACACCGGCGCATGTTGTTGGGGATGGAACGTCAACCATCCAAGAATTAATTGACCGCGTGAATGCCGATCCACGCCGCGGTTATGGTCACGAGAAAACATTAACGCAAATTACGATCAATGAACTAACGCTTGGATTGATAAAAGCCAAGGGATACACCTTAGATTCCCGGTTAACCAAGGATGAAATGCTCATATTAAAAGACACCGCCAATTTATCCACCGGTGGAACAGCTGAGGATGTCACCGATTTTGTGCATCCAGCCAATGTCGCTATGGCAGAGCGTATTTCCCGAATTATCAACCTGGATATTTGTGGAATTGACATCATGACTTCCGACATTTCTCAACCCTTGAAAGATACCCGAGGCGCGGTGCTTGAAGTGAATGCAGGACCGGGCTTCCGAATGCACCTTGCCCCAGCTAAAGGGCTTCCCCGAAACGTTGCTTCACCCGTCATCGATAAACTTTTCCCGAAAGGGAGCAACGGCAAAATTCCCATCGTAGCAGTTACGGGAACGAACGGAAAAACCACTACCACACGGCTCATTGCCCACATTATGAAAATGGAAGGATACCGCGTAGGCTATACCACTACGGATGGAGTATATATTCAAAACCGCATGTTGGTTCAAGGAGATTGTACAGGTCCCAACAGCGCCGAGTTTGTATTGAAAGACCCCACCGTGAATTTTGCTGTGTTGGAATGTGCCCGTGGTGGGATATTGCGCGCCGGACTCGGATTCAAGAATTGCAACGTTGCCGTGGTGACCAATATAGCCCCGGATCACTTAGGACTCAAAGGAATTCACACCGTTGAACAACTTGCAAAAGTAAAAGCGGTTGTTCCGGAGACGGTGCTTCCGGAAGGCCATGCCATCCTGAATGCGGACGATGATTTGGTATACGAAATGCGACGAGGAGTTCAATGCAATGTCGCCTTATTCTCGATGGATGAACATAATCCGCGGATTTTAGCCCTTCAACGAAAGGGGGGAATTACGGCCATTTACGAAAATGGGTATGTTACCCTTTGCAAAGGGGAATGGAAAATGCGCC
>RFQF01000271.1 GCA_009925805.1 Flavobacteriia bacterium
GGTCTTTCCGGAACTGGAATGGACCCGCCTCCCGGACAATCATCCCGTGTACCTCAAACCTTATCCGATGGCGGCAGGATTACCCAAAATCCACGAGCACGACGGAAGACCGGCCGAAGGCCTGGGGCTCCTGTGGCAAGGTCGCTTGGTGGTCTATTATTCCTACCAATGCGATTTGGGAGACGGTTGGGAAGATGCCTCGGTCCATCGGGATCCGGAAAACCTGCGCACCACCGCCCTGCAGATGGGCGCCAACCTGGTCCGCTACGCCTTCGAGCAGTAGATAAATTATATTTCTTAGTTTTTATGCTTTTAATAGTTTTCTTTGAATTTCAGGCAACAAACTATCCATTTTGCTAAAGGCAAAACACTTTAACCCCAAGTCTTTAAGACTGGCTCCAATATGAAATAATCGTTCATGGTCTATTACCAAAAACCGATCATGACTACTTGAATTTGGAACAAAATCGATGGTAGGGTATTGTCGGTTATGTTTTTCTAAATCCCGCAACAAGGAACTTCTTGGTTTGTAATATATTCGGCATGTTACTCCTTTCTTCCTTTTACTAAGCAACAACAGGGTAGATTCATCGGCATAATTATCAATCAAAGCAATGTTTACCTTGGCTTGCCGAATCAAACTGCATATCCATACATGCGCATCAAATAATTCACCCTCAAAAAAAATTCCCTGCATGGGTTCTTTATCTTTCTCAAGGGCACATAGTATTTTTTCCAAAGAAATATCTGTTCGAATCTGTTTATTTTCAAGAGAATCTAACCTTTGTATAACTTTTTCAAAGGAACCAATTGTTTTGCGCATTGCCACAAAAGCTTGAATAATTTGAATGCTAACCATCACGGCCACGTTGCTCCTAAGTACAGCCGATAACATAGCGACTCCTAGCTCTGTAAACACAATAGGTAAAAATCGCGTGCCCCCTCGACCCAACTTTGAAGTCACAAATTGTGATCTCATATCTTTGGTTTCTTCTTCTGTCAATTGAAAACAGAATCCATCAGGAAATCGATTAATATTCCTTTTGACCGCTTGATTGAGTACCCTTGTTTCGACCTGGTACATCAACGCCAAGTCACTATCCATTAAAACGTGTACCCCACGGATGGTGTGTATTCTATTTTCGATTGCGTCCAAGGTTAATTTCATCGAGGTTCCTCTTTATTGTACTGAGGAACGATCAACCATTGATGAAATTAACCTAAGAACGAATAGCCGAGGCTATTTCGCCGACCAAAGCCGGGCCACGGTACACCAAACCGGTATACACCTGCACCCAGGAGGCACCGCCATGCATGCG
>RFQF01000272.1 GCA_009925805.1 Flavobacteriia bacterium
AGTGGGCTATGAAATTGATGTTTACCGAGAAGGAGAATCCGATATTGAAGATGTTGATTTGGAAGAATTTGTAGATGAAATTGACGGTTGGATTATTGATGAGCTTAAATCCGTAGGATGTGATACCGCTAAGGCAGTGTTGGATATGTCCATCGAAGAACTCGTTAAAAGAACCGACCTTGAAAAGGAAACGATTGAAGAAGTGTTTAGAATTCTCAATGCAGAATTTGAATAAGAATTTAAATAATAATTAGTAAAAATTTATGTCCGATAGGCCGATTCGTTTAAGTAAAGCAGCGAGTGAATTGAATGTAGGATTACCTACGTTAATTGAGTTTTTGGCATCGAAAGGGATTTCCATTGATTCTAATCCTAATTCAAAGCTCGATCCTGAACATTATGGGATGCTGCGAGCGGAATTTGCTGCAGACCAAACCCTAAAGGAACAGGCAAAAAACATTGCTGCCAAAGAAAAAAAAGAAACAATTTCCCTCAAAGACACCCGAGAAGAGCTCGCTCCCACCGGTAAAACCCCCGAACCGGAAGAGGAAATTAACCTGGACGAAATCAAAAGAAAAGTCCTAACTCCTGAGCCCACCATCAATGTCGTAGGAAAAATCGATTTAGACCAACTTAAACCGAAGAAAAAGGTGGAAGTCGTGGAGTGGCATTGAAAAAGCTTCATTCAAAAGGAAATAAAAGATACGCTTGCTCGATTGTCCGGACAAGGAGGAAAGTCCAAATCTTCGAAAAATCGAAGGTTAAAAAGGGACAACATTGCGCAACGGCGTCAGGAGGAAATGCTTGCGGCCGAGGCGGAAGATAAAATCTTAAAACTCACCGAGTTCGTTACTGTTTCTGAATTGGCCAGCATGATGAACGTTCAGCCGACCCAGGTAATTTCGGTGTGCATGACGCTTGGAATTTTTGCATCGATTAACCAACGGCTTGATGCTGAAACGATTCAGATTGTAGCCGACGAATTTGGATTTGAAACACAATTCATTAGTGCTGACGTAGAAGATAATGAAGCACTACTAGAGGACTCCCCCGAGGATTTACTTCCTCGATCCCCAATAATTACGGTTATGGGCCACGTGGACCATGGTAAAACGTCGTTACTTGACCGCATTCGTAATGCCAACGTTACCAGCGGTGAGGCAGGGGGAATTACCCAACACATCGGGGCGTATTCCGTTACGTTATCGGACCAGCGAAAACTAACGTTTCTAGACACGCCTGGTCACGAAGCCTTTACCGCCATGCGGGCTCGGGGAGCTCAAGTTACCGA
>RFQF01000273.1 GCA_009925805.1 Flavobacteriia bacterium
CTTTGCGTATAGGTTTGACCGTTGAGGGTGTAGGAATCCAAGGCGGTTTGGGTGAGGGTGCTGCTCGTGTTGGGAAGGACGGCAATGGTTACAGTGTCCGTTCCGCTGCAACCATTCGCATCTATGCCATTAACAACATAATTGGCCGTTTGGTTTGGCGTAAAGGCTTGCCCGTTGACCACGTTGTTGTTCCATTGGTAGTTGCTTCCACCGGCACCACTCAAGGTAACTTGATCACCACTGCAAATGCTTTGGTCTGCACCGGCGGAGATCGCTTGCGAACCCAAATGCGCATGGTAAAGATCTTGGATTTCGCATGGGGATAGTACGCGGTTCCAGATGCCTATGTCGTCGAGGGAAGTGTTTGAATAATTTAAATTACCATATTTACCAAATTGCAAAATTCCAGGAGGTGTTATACTTGATGATGTACCTCCTAAAGTTATTTGTCCAACCTGAATTTGACCATTTATATATAAATTAATTAACTGTTGGCTGCTATTAAATGTGCCAACAATATGATACCAAAGGTTCGGGTTGTTTATTAGTGAATCACTATCTATATAAGAAAAATTATTTCCCATATCTTTCAGAATGAAACGAATTTTATTGTTTGATAATCTTCTTATTTCATAGCGAGCAAGTATTGAAGGATCTCCATTATCTAAATGGTCAACAAAAGACATTTCAGAATTTATGCTATTAATTTTAGCCCAAACTGAAATTGAGAATTCACCTAAGGGAAAATCTAAAGTTGTGTCATCAGGAATTGAAATATAATCATCCACCCCATCAAAACCATACGCCATATTCGCATTTCCAAAGCGGTCTTGGGTCAGGGAAGCCCCGTTCACGGTTCCATTATTCCCGGTTCCACTTTCGTCGTTGGCATTGCCATTAAAAGGCCACCAACCTACCAAGCCATTGGCAGGAACGTAGTTAGGTATTTGTGCATGAAGTAACGTCGCCTTGACCATCAAAGCAACAACCAATGTCCATTGTTTTATCATTCTAGTTTTTCTGGCAAATCTAAGATTCGGTATACTGCCACCGCGTACAAATCCAATTAAAATGGGTTAATTCCCTTTTTTTATCCTTTCAACAAGTTTCGAGGATAGCTTCAATAGCTTCATGCGTTTGTCCATTGGATGGGGCAAGGGTTCGTAAATCTGGTGTTCTGGAAGTTGATACATAGATGAAATTTCCACAACAAAAAGACGGGTAAGATTCTCCCTTCGTTTTTTGAGCGTATCCATGGATGGGTTGTCGTAATTTACCAAATCATT
>RFQF01000274.1 GCA_009925805.1 Flavobacteriia bacterium
TTACGCCGGCATAATTGAACAAGAATTTCATATTCGCATCCTTATCTTCGCTGTACAGGTTTACATACATTAACATGGATGGGATTACTGGGGTAATGACCACCCCTTCGCGTTGCACCAAGATCGGCAAACGGTTGGTCACCTGTTGTACACGGTTCGAGACTTGCACCAAGGCTTGGTTGATGTCGGTTCCTGGTTCAAAAACCACCTGGATATTAGCTTCTCCGGCACTCGTAGCATCGGATGACATGTAGCGCATTCCCCAAGCTCCGTTGATGGATTGTTCAAGGGGAATAATGACCGATTCTGCCAACGATTTGGCACTTGCGCCCGGATAGGAAGCACTTACCATTACTACCGGTGGTGCCACTTCCGGGAATTGGGAAGTGGGCAATAATTTCATGGCCAATGTCCCTAAAAAAAGGATTACCAATGAGATAACAATGGCCAATACAGGGCGTTGAATGAATTTCCTAATCATGCTTTCAATGCTTTAAATTATTCAACGTAAACGCTCAAGGTCGGGAATACACGTTCCGGCTTTTCATACGTGAAGGTGATTTTATCCCCATCTTTCACCTTGCGAATTCCTTCCAAAAGAATTCGTTCATTTCCTTTAAGCCCTTTTTCGATAATAAATAGGTCCGGAATTTCAGCTCCAATTTTAATTTCACGTTGCCTTACAACATTATTTTTATCGATTACGAACACAAACTTCTTTTCCAAAATTTCAAACGTTGCCTTTTGGGGAATAAGGATGGCCTTGTTTAATTTGGCAGGCATTTCAATATTTCCGGTCTCTCCATGCCGTAACAAACCCTCTGGGTTGGGGAATGTGGCGCGAAAGGCAATATTTCCTGTTTCGTTATTAAAATCCGCTTCGATGGTTTCTACCTTTCCAGGGTGCGAAAAATAGGCGTTATTTGCCATCAGCAAGTTGACAGGAATGCTTTTTCCCTCCAAGGATTTCTGCTTAAAATTGAGGTACTCTGCTTCCGGAACATTGAAATACACCCACATTTGACTGTTGTCCGAAAGCGTAGTTAATAAATCGCCTTCATTTAATAAACTTCCCAAACGTACTTGAAAACGATCCATGATTCCGTTGAAAGGCGCATCAATTTCGGTGAATTTCAAATGCGTACGGGCTAAGTTCATTTCTGCTTTGGCTTTGTCGAGTTTTGCCTTAGCAAGCGCCAATTCATTGGCGGAAACCACGTTTTTATCCGCCAGCTGCTTGGTGTTTTGATATTCAATTTCCACATAATTCACTTCGGCT
>RFQF01000275.1 GCA_009925805.1 Flavobacteriia bacterium
TTTCAGGAAACGGTGGATTTCTTGCAAGCGCTGGATATTTCGTACCTGCATGTATTCACCTATTCAGAACGTGCCAACACGACCGCAGTAAAACTGGGATCGCCGGTGCCTATGGCAGTGCGCAAAGCGCGGAGCAAGCAACTCCATGCGTTGAGCGACCGAAAAAAGCAACAATTTTACCACGCGCAATTGGGTAAATTATACACCGTACTGTTTGAACAGGAAGAGGACGAGGGAAAGATGTACGGATTTACTGAAAACTACCTGAAGGTGGAAAGTGCATTCCATCCTGCCTTGGTGAATCACTTGGTGCCGGTGCGAATTGACCGTTTAACCTTGGACCAAACCGTAAAAGTAACGATTGAAAATCCCTCCTTCCATGCATAGCGTTTATATCACACGACGAGAAACCTTCAACGCAGCGCACAAACTGTGGCAGCCGGCGTGGAGCGATGAAAAAAACGAAGAAGTCTTCGGGGCGTGCGCCAACAAAAATTGGCACGGGCATAATTTCACCTTGTACGTTACCGTCTGCGGTGTTCCCAATCCAGAAACGGGTTTCGTGATGAACCTTAAAGACCTGAGTGGCCTCATACGGCGAGAAGTTACGGACAAATTGGACCACAAAAACATGAATTTAGACGTGCCCTTTTTGGAAGGCATCATGGCATCGACCGAAAACGTTGCGGTGGTCATTTGGGAAATTTTAGCCCCCTTGGTAGAAGGCTATGGGGCCACCTTGGCGAAAGTGAAATTGGTAGAAACGGAAAATAATTTTGTAGAATATTTTGGCGGTAAGCCCCCTTTTTAGTCATTTATGGAAATGAAACAAGAACAACTCGAGTCTTTTTATGCAGGGATATTGACTGCCTTGGGGGAAGATGTGCAGCGTGAAGGATTGGTGAAAACGCCCGAACGGGTAGCGAAAGCCATGCAATTCCTGACGCAGGGGTATAAAATGGATGCGGACCAGTTGGTGGAACAAGCCATTTTCAACGAGGCCTATTCCGAAATGGTGATCGTCAAGGATATCGAAGTGTATTCGCTGTGCGAACACCATATGCTGCCTTTTTTTGGAAAAGCGCATGTGGCCTACATTCCCGAGGGTAAAATTGTAGGGCTGAGCAAAATCCCACGAGTGGTGGACGTATATGCGCGCCGCCTTCAGGTGCAGGAGCGGCTGACGATTGAAATTCGGGATTGCTTGCAGCGCACCCTGCATCCGAAAGGCGTGGCTGTGGTCTTGGAATGTTCGCACATGTGCATGCAAATGCG
>RFQF01000276.1 GCA_009925805.1 Flavobacteriia bacterium
GGAACACGTTATACACCGTTGGACAACGAATACCAGATTCGCGAAGCTTTACAAAGCACCTGTGATTTGATTAACCGCAAAATCAATGTTTTTGAGAAAGCCCTACTGGCTCTTGCCTTGATATCGTATATACAACCCTTCATGGACGGTAACAAAAGAACGGCACGCATGACTTGCAATGCCCTCCTGATCAGCGAAAACCACTGCCCGCTTTCATTTAGAACCGTCAATTCCCTGGATTACAAAAAAACCCTCCTCCTTTTTTACGAACAGAACAACCTATGGAATTTCAAATCCATGTTTATCCAGCAATTTGAATTCGCGGTGAAAACCTATTTCTAAAGCAAATCGCCTCAATAGGCACTAATATTTACAAAAGGCATTAGGCTGTTTTTGACCCTATCTGTCAAAACAAAAAAATTTGAACAGGAAGGTCGCAAACCCCAAAAGGCAATTTTAACTTTGCCTCACATTGCATTAAGAACCCTTCAATGGGTGCCAACCGAGTCGCGAGACCACGGTGGTCAAAGAATGCGGGCCTGGCGGTCAAAATAAAGAGCCGGTTCACTTTTTTGTTTTATTGCAATGCAGATGTTCAACCCTAAACACTGTTTGCATTGCTATGATAAGGCCTCCCCCGCTCCACAGACAACATTAGCCTAAATGCCTGTCTCCTAATTCTTTTGATAAACAAAAACCGAACTCATTACCATGAAATACAATGACCAATTCAAAATGGATGTCGCCATTGAAGTCATCCAATCCAAACAAAGCGTTTCTGTTATTGCAAAGCAATACGGTATTCACCCCTCCACGCTATACCGATTTATGAATACAAATTTCGAGGAGATTATCAACCGCCTGGATTATCTAAAGTATCTGAAAAGGATGGACAGAAGGGATAAAAAATTAGAGTCCAACCAACCGCTTCAAGAGGTTTCCGAAATCCCGACCAAGAAGGATACAACCATCGAAATCACCTTCCTCAAAAGCAAAAAACCTCTGGAAAAGATAAAGGAAGAATCACAAGTGACCATTCATTTTAAGTACACCGGGTCAATGTGGGGTACTAAAATTAGAATTTGGAAATCAACCTTCCTGCACGCCAAAGGCTCAAGCCATCGAAGCAGTCTGGTTCATGTCGAAAACATCTCAGTTCATCCTACATGGACCCATGTAAGTGCGGGGGAAACCATCAACTTTACCTTAATTTTTTCGGGTCTTCCGAAAGATTGTGAGTACTTTGACTTGATTGAAGAT
>RFQF01000277.1 GCA_009925805.1 Flavobacteriia bacterium
TAGACCTTGAATTGCGAATCGGACATGGGGCATTTTACAACATGAATTGTTGTCGGATTTTCCTTATCGTTGGTTTTCACAAAGCTTGGTAGTAACTTCTCTTGTGCACTTCGGAAATAGGAGGTGAGACCAAGGATACGACGTTTCAGAAGATCGGGATTGATAAAATCCTTGCTGTCCAAGTCCACGAAAGCCCTGAAAAAAGCATCCTTTTCATCCGGGAGGCATTTATAACGGTTTAATTCAATTGCCTTCTGGTCAATGGTGAATCCGTGTTTTTTGAGAACCCGTAGTAAAATTCGTATGAAATCTTCGTCGTTTATATTTCCTGCGACGTCCAGGCGAACACCGTCGTAATTTATCGCTCCTCCAGCCATTTCTCCTCCTCCGACTCTGAGTTCCGCATGATTCTCATCCATTCCTGTCAAGCCTTCATTGACCTGCGCGTCGGGTTCAATCTCTTCTTCTTCATAAGGTAAAAAGGCGGGGTCCGATGAAACCTTTGGTTCTCGTAGTTTTTTCGTATGATTATGTTTGCGATGATGATGAGCAACCTTTTTCGTTTTCCGAGAACCCGCTTTTTGTCCAGGAATCCTACCCCTCTTTTTTGCATTAATAAAACCAAAAGGGTTACGTGTTATAACCAATTGACTTGACCCTTCTTCCAGCGGATTATTCATAAGTTCCAAATAATCATGCGTGCGGAAATGCTCCTTATCCAGAATCTCGGCGATGGTTTCTGTATTGACTCGTCCCATCGCCTTCAGCTCCGCAGGAATCTTCCCCAGAGGAATACGCCATGAATTTATATACCCGCGTAAAATATTAAAGAGAACCGCGATTTCATTCGGATAATTGATAATCGGTGTGCCGGATAAGAGAATGACTTTACAGTCCACTGCCGAAAGCAAGTATTCGTAGAGGATCAGAGAAATCGTATCCGCCTTTTTCGTTCCCAGTTTGTTCATGATACGGCTCACAAAATTATGCGCCTCATCCACAATGACCACCTTATGATCAAACGGATTCACTGTACGATTCTGTGTTTCCTCGTTGATTTTCCGCATATTGAGACCGTTATAGTTGAGATTCTTGTATTTAGCCCGAATCATTTCGTTCAACTGTTCATCAATCGCCTTCTGTTTATCGGGTGCAAGGTCGGCGAAATTGGCTTCTTTTTTCACGTTGACGAGCCAGGTGCCCCCCCTTGTGCGAATATATTCAATAGGAATAGAAAGACTTTTTGCCAGGGTGGCTTCG
>RFQF01000278.1 GCA_009925805.1 Flavobacteriia bacterium
ACGGAAGTGTAAATCCGATTCGCGACAAAGAGATTATCGACATCGAATTGCAGCTTAAAGATTTAGAATCCATCGAAAAGAAAATTCAAAGCTTGGCACGAGTCATTAAATCCGGCGACAAAGAGGCTGTTTTAGAAAACGAGTTAGCCCTTAAAATTAAAGACGGTTTAGAAAAAAGCCTTTCGGTGAGAGGAATGGGCTTCGATGCGGACGAAATGGAGGTCATTAAACGCTTTAATTTAATCACTTCTAAACCGGTAATGTATGTTTGCAACGTGGATGAGGGTTCGGTGATTGAAGGCAATTCCTACGTGCAACAGGTACGCGAAGCTGTGGCCAACGAAAACGCCGAAGTGCTGGTTATTGGTGCTAAGATTGAGGCCGATATCACCGAATTGGAATCGTACGAAGAACGTAAAATGTTCTTGGATGAACTTGGCTTAGAAGAGCCCGGTGTGAACCGATTAATTCGTTCTGCTTATGCACTGTTGAATTTACAAACCTATTTTACCGCAGGCGTCAAAGAAGTACGTGCCTGGACCATCCATCAAGGGTTTACCGCGCCGCAAGCAGCAGGGGTGATTCACTCCGATTTTGAAAAAGGTTTTATTCGGGCCGAGGTCATTAAATACAACGATTATATCCACTACGGGTCCGAAAATGCGGTGAAAGAGGCTGGGAAATTTAAGGTAGAAGGAAAGGAGTATGTCGTGAACGATGGCGATATAATGCACTTTCGATTTAACGTATAAATGGATATGATGATAAAAGCAAACGACCCCTCCTTAGTGTCTTGGTTGCACGTTCCCGAAAATTCAGACTTTCCGATCCAGAATATTCCTTTTGGGATTGGAAGTGTGGAGCCTGAATCCTTTTTTGTAGCCACGCGCATCGGAAATCACGTGGTGAACTTGGCGGAACTTTACCGTCTAGGCTATTTAGATGAATTGGGTTTGGATGCCTCGATGGTGAACGCCGAGGTGCTGAATCCATTGATGCGTATAGGGAAATTGGGGGTTAGAGCCCTTCGTGACCGCATTGCATCCCTGTTCTCAGACGATAATTCCCAATTACAACAACATTTTGAAGACCAAATGGAGGCCATTTATTCGGCGGAACGGGTTCAGATGATGTTGCCCGTAAGCATTGGTGACTATACGGATTTTTATTCAAGCCGGGAGCATGCCACCAATGTGGGTTCGATGTTTCGTGATCCCGCCAACGCCTTACTTCCTAATTGGCTTTGGTTACCAG
>RFQF01000279.1 GCA_009925805.1 Flavobacteriia bacterium
GGTACCAACAATTTTTTCTGCCGATTACATTAATGAATGGGGAGATCCAAAAAGCTCCAAAAGACTTGAAAAAATAGCAAAGAGCCTATGGGGTTTTCATAGCAACGCGAGTATAAGTAATAATGTAATGAATTTGAAATCCTCATTAGCAGACTGGAAGAGCGACCTTGAGTGGCTTAAAAACGAAATATATATTAGAAATAATTACCGATTCCCGTGGCCGGAAATAGGCTAAATGCGCCCGCCGCCTGGACCTCATCATCAAAAACACCTACCGCACCCTCCTCACCCGCGGCATGAAAGGGTGTACTATCTACTTCACCGACCCGGAGACCAGGGAATACTTCAAAGGACTTTCGGCTCACCGCTGACCCTTTTGCGGCTCAAAACAGGGATGGATTTGAGCCGAATAGCCTATCTTTGTGAGCCGAATCCATTCCCATGCTTACGGAAACCGAGAATAAAGTCCTTGACTTAATCAAGCAAAACGGAGCTATCTCCTCCTCAGGGCTCTACCAAAGCCTCGGACAATCCATGAGTTTGGCTACCCTCAAAAGAATCCTGACCAAACTCGTCGATAAAAACCTCCTCACCACGCGTGGACAATCCAAATCGACCAAATACCATTTATCGCCCTTGTTCATGACACTACAACCCCTGGACATGAATGCCTATTTCCAGGACGAAATTGATGAAAGGGAGGTATTGGAAACGTTTAATTTTGACTTGATTCATCAAGTGTTAAACCATTCCTCGGTTTTCACAAAAGATGAACTGAAACACCTTGAGGACCTGCAATTCACCTATACCGAAAAGGTTAGCCAGTTAACCCCTGAACATTACAACAAAGAACTTGAACGATTGGCGATTGATTTGAGTTGGAAATCCTCGCAAATTGAGGGCAATACCTACACCTTGCTGGAAACGGAAAGACTACTCAAAGAAAAAGAAACAGCTGCCGGAAAAACATCTCAGGAAGCTTCTATGTTATTGAATCACAAAGAAGCCCTGGATTTTATTATCCAACACCCAAGGTACCTGCAACCGCTGAGCATTGCCGGAATTGAGGACCTGCACCGCATCCTTATCCACGAATTGGGTGTTGAACGCAATTTACGAATCAGACGGGTGGGCATTTCGGGAACACGTTATACACCGTTGGACAACGAATACCAGATTCGCGAAGCCTTGCAAAGCACCTGTGATTTGATTAACCGCAAAATCAATGTTTTTGAGAAAGCCCT
>RFQF01000280.1 GCA_009925805.1 Flavobacteriia bacterium
AACCTGCAACACACAGCTATGCTCCTCTCAGCATACTTACAGACACCAATCCACGATTATCAAGTCGCAGGGATCATGGTGCTCGTTAAACTTGCAAGGACTAATCAGTCAGCCCAACAGATCGACACATGGATTGACCTCTGTTCCTATGGGGCAATCGCTGGACAACTAGCAACAGAGGAGAATGATCTCTATGTGTAATGAAGATTTGATTAAGTATTTAACTTTTATGAAGCAATCAGCATTTGAGTCTATGCAGCGAAACAAAGACATGTGCAGGGAAGATTTTTATCCTGTTGGTCAAATCGCAGCCATCGATCAAGTGCTCACTTTTATTCGTGTCAAGGAGTCAAAGAATGTTTAATTTAGCCGATTACGAGCCAGTAGAGGTGAGACTTGAAAAATTTATTAAGGATTATCCAGCGTTTCGCATTTCAACTGAGTTGGAAGTTGTCGAAGCTACTCGATACATTGTTAAAGCGTATTTATTTAAGGATGCTAGTGATAGCGTTGCGTGGGCAACAGGGTACGCTGAGGAAACAGTTACTAGCCGAGGGGTTAATCAGACTTCAGCATTGGAGAATTGTGAGACTTCGGCGATTGGCAGAGCACTTGCAAATGCAGGTTATGCTCCTAAAGGAAAGCGCCCAAGCCGAGAGGAAATGACAAAGGTTGTAGTTGCTAAGCCAGTTAAGCCAGTGGTACAAGATGTCGTACCAGATGATCAGGACTACTGGACAACACCTGTGGGCAAGTACAACAAGGTAGTGGATGCGCCTGTCACGCTTGAAAAGGCGATGGAGAACATCGCAGCTGTAATGGGTACAGGTGAAGCACAAGAAGCGCCATCATGCAAGCATGGACACATGACATGGCGTGAGGGTCAAAAGAATGGCAAGGCTTGGGGCGGTTACTTCTGCTCTGTAGTCAATCATCAAGGCGGCGAGCCTAAGTGCAACACGCTTTGGTACACACTTGGATCAGATGGAAAGTTCCAACCCCAGAAAGCGTGGGCATAATGTTTATCAAAGACATTAAACAATTATTTAAGTTTCATGACACTACTAGATTGCTTATTCATAGCATCCATGAACGACTTAATGTTCATAGGACAGACATTTACAGATTAGAGCAGAGGGTTGAAGAGTTGGAGAAAAAAATTACTGAATAAGCCACAGAAGGAGTAACTATGAAAAAGTCCCTTATAACTTGGATTGGAGCCCTATCAACCAGCCTTG
>RFQF01000029.1 GCA_009925805.1 Flavobacteriia bacterium
ATTTAACATCTTCCATGGAAATTAAGCCAAGATTCACCAATTGCTCCTCCATCAGCATACCCACTTGCTTGTGATATTCGGCCATGATGGTTCCTGGGACTAATAATTTTGTGGCTTCATTTTTCACGTGAAGTACGGCATTATACACAGCTTTTTGACGTGGCGTGAAGCGTCCATTCACCGGGATACAGCGCGTTAAATCGGAAGAATAATTAGCATATTCTGCCCCCACATCCAGCAGCATTACATCGCCATCCTGACATGGTTGATTGTTCTCAATGTAATGCAAAACACAGGCATTTTTCCCTGAAGCAATAATGGGCGTATACGCAAATCCTTGCGAACGATTCCTTAGAAACTCATGGGCGAATTCTGCTTCAATTTCATATTCCCACACGCCGGGTTTTACAAAATCCAACACGCGACGGAATCCTTTTTCCGTGATATCGCAAGCTGTTTGCATCAACGCTAGCTCCTCGGGTTCTTTAATTGAACGAATGTTATGCATGATCGGAGCAGATTTATACACTTGGTGTGCCGGGTAATCCGCTTTTACTTGCTTTATAAATCGATCTTCTCGCGTCTCCACTTCGGTTTTAGCCCGAAGGTGTTCATTCGTATTAAGATAAATCCCCTCCGCTTCCGCCATTAATTGCTTAAAAATAGTAGGGAATTGCGTTAACCAATAAACGGTTTTAATGCCTGACGTTTCAAATGCTTTTGCTTTCGTGAGTTTCTCTCCTTCCCAAATGGCAATCGTTTCATTGGTTTCGCGAAGAAACAACACCTCGCGGTGGGCAGGATTGCTGGCGCTTGGAAACAACACTAAAACGGATTCTTCTTGGTCTACTCCGGATAAATAAAATATGTCCCGATGCTGCTGGAAAGGCATTGTTCCATCCGCGCTGATCGGATAGATATCATTTGAATTAAAAACAGCCAAACAACTCTTAGCTACGTGCTGCACAAATTTCGACCGGTTTCGAATGAATAATTCACGGTCGACAGGAAAATATTTCATGCTTATTTGATTTTGGTAAACCTCAACTGATGGGAATTTTTCCCCTTTTGAAACGTATACCAGAGGTCTTTTTTCGTTAATCGATTGATGTAGAAATTCGTAGAAAACACCGTAGCGCTCGGCGTAAGTTGGTAAACGCTGTCGGGAAACACTTTTAATATCGTGCGTTCCGAGGCAATGTCGAACCCGCCTTCGCATGCATGGTAGGCCCCCGTAGCATCGATATAATTTCGGGAAAAGGTGCCCCCTTCATTAAAGGTTTCTTGTAAATTCACAACAATGACCGTATCTGTATAATCAAAGCCGTTCAGGTAATACTCTTTCAGTTTCCATGTTCCGTAGAGGTGCGTTTTTGCTAGTTTCAGAAAGCCGCCATCGGTATATTTTTTACAGCCTAAAACCAAAAAGAATAAGGCCACAAGAAAAGCCGTCTTACGCATAGATTCTATTTTTCACAAAGTAACAAAAATTTTGGCTTATTTGAGGGGTTCTTGGAACCAACTCGCGTAGAGCACATAGTTTTTACTTATACGTTGTACTTCGCCGGCGAAAACTTCTGGGGAAAGGGTTTTTACTTTTTTGGCAGGAACTCCCGCATAAATGCTCCAAGATTCCACCCTTGTTCCTTCAAGAAGCACGGCTCCAGCGGCAATGATGCAATTGGATTCGATGTAACAGTGGTCCATTACGATTGCCCCCATGCCAACCAACACTTGGCTTTCAATAGTGCATCCATGCACTAATGCGTTATGACCAATGGATACCGAATCGCCCAGGACTAACGTGGTTTTTTCATACGTACAATGCAATACCGCGCCGTCTTGAATATTCACTTGATTCCCTATCCGGATGGAATTAACGTCGCCCCGTACCACGGCATTGAACCATACGGAACAATCATTCCCCATCATCACATCCCCTACCACCGTTGCATTTTCCGCCAAAAAACAGTTGGTTCCAAAGACCGGCGTATTTCCTCTACACGATTTGATTAGTGCCATATTACGACCAAGTAGTTCCTTCTTTACTGTCCTTTATTTGAATTCCCACCTTAGCAAGACCGTCACGAATCATGTCGGAAGTTGCCCAATCTTGCTGCGACCGAGCTTGTTGACGAAGCGCTAACATGACCTCCATTACCCCCTCCAAGCGTTCATTTCCAGCTTGATGAACGAATTCAATTCCTAATACCTCATGCAACAATTGTGTAAAAAATGCGGTAAAATCCGTTAAATCTTCCGACGTCATTTGCGCGTTGCCGATGTTCATGGCATGAATTATTCGTACCGCTTCGAAAAGTTGCGCAATCAGCATGGGCGCATTGAAATCATCTAAAATTGCCCCAACCGCCGCGTTTTTCCAAGCTTCTAAATCCCACGTAGTAGCATCGCTCGGGATAATTTTCTGCAAAATCCCCGTTGCCTCTACCAAGCGTTCAAATCCTTTTTCAGAAGCATTGAGCGCTTCTTCCGTAATGTCCAACGTGCTTCGATAATGGGCTTGAAGCATAAAAAAGCGCACCACCGAAGCGGCATACGGTTTGGAAAACAAAGGCGAACTACCTTCAACGATTTCTTTGGGCAAAAAGAAGTTTCCTAAGGACTTGCTCATTTTTTGCCCGTTTACATTGAGCATATTTGCGTGCATCCAATACCGAGCAGGGTTGCAGCCAAAGGAACCGCAATTTTGAGCGATCTCATCTTCATGGTGTGGAAATTTCAAATCCATTCCGCCTCCGTGAATGTCGAATTGTTTTCCTAAGTATTTCGTTGACATGGCGGTACACTCAATATGCCACCCTGGATTTCCATCACCCCAAGGGCTCCTCCAAATTTGCATGTCGTCGGGTTGCGCCTTTTTCCACAAAGCAAAGTCGGCGAAAAAGCGTTTTTCGTCTTGCGCATTTAACTCCCGTGTTTCGTGTTCGAGTTCTTCCACTTTTCGGCCGCTCAGGGTGCCATAAGGAAATCGTTGCATGTATGCCTTCACGTCAAAATAAACGGAGCCGTTTGCTTCGTAGGCAAACCCGTTGGTAAAAATTTGCTCTATGACTTCAATTTGCTCTTGAATATGTCCTGTGGCTGTAGGTTCAATATTCGGGGGCAAGAGGTTATAAAGCCGCTGTAGTTCTTGGAATTTTACATTGTATTTGTAAACGATCTCTAACGACTGAAGCTGCTCCAGACGGGCGGCGCTTCCGATACTGTCCACTTCCAGCCCTGCACTGTTGGTAATATGCCCCGCATCCGTAATGTTACGCACGTATTTCACGCTATACCCTAAGAACAGGAAACAACGGTAGATGAAGTCGAAATTGATGAACGTTCGCATGTTGCCCATATGCGGTTCACTGTAAAGCGTTGGCCCACAAACATACATCCCGACCCGCCCTTCGTGTAAGGGAATAAACGGTTCTTTTTTACCGGATAAGCTGTTGTATAGGAGAAGTGATTGGTCTGCGTTCATGGGTAGACAATTGCCACAAAGGTAGGAAAAGCATGCGCTTATCTGGGAATGTCATAGAATAATATTCGTAATTTAGCGCATGAACGAATGGACCTTGATCGTTCCTTCCGGGGGTACGGGTACGCGAATGGGGGCGGATCGTCCCAAGCAATACTTAGAAATCGAACAAAAACCCATAATCATACACACGCTTTTGGCTTTAGACGTGCTCTTTCATCAACCCCGCTTTATCGTTTCCATGGAAACTTCGTGGATGGAATACCTCCAGCACCACTTGAATCTTGAAAACCTTGCTGCACGTTGTAACTTAGTTCAAGGAGGAATAGAACGCTATCATTCCGTGAAAAATGCCCTCCCCTTGGTTGCTACCCGGTGGGTGGGGGTGCATGATGCGGTGCGCCCGTTTGTTTCGGCGGCAACGGTTTTAAGGATAAAGGACGCTTTAGCTCATGCCGAGGCCGTTATTCCCACCGTGCCGCTTCGCGATTCCCTCCGTAAATTGACCCCGAACGGAAGCGCCTTCGTGCCGAGAAGTGCCTTTGTAGCTGTGCAAACACCGCAATGTTTTCATACAAAAACGCTCCTGGAAGCGTATCAAAAACCCTTTGATCCGAACATCACCGATGATGCCAGCTTGGTGGAATCTGCAGGAATCCCCGTTCAAACGGTTTTAGGAAACGATGAAAACCTGAAAATTACCACACCGTTAGATTTTGTGCTTGCCCAACAACTCCTTGCCAACCGATGAAAACGCCTCCTTACTTAACCCCAGGATCCTTGGTGTATATAACCGCGCCCGCCAAGGCGATTGAAGCGTCCTCAATCCGAAAGACTCAAGAAATCCTTGAATCTTGGGGACTAGCGGTACGCCTTTCAACGCACTGTCTCGGGCAGCATCACTATTTTTCGGGAACCGACGAGGAACGGACTCAAGATTTTCAATGGGGGCTGGATGCCCCGGATGTTCACGCCATTCTCTGCGCGCGAGGAGGATACGGCTGCGTGCGTATTGTGGAGCAATTGTCATGGAATACATTTCAAACCAACCCAAAATGGATCGTTGGCTTTAGCGATGTGACGGTATTTCACCACAAAGTTCATCAACTGGGTTTGCAAAGCATCCATGGAATCATGCCCTTAGGATTTGTGACGGGCACGCATGCTTCGCGAGAAACCCTGAAAAAGGCCCTCTTTGGTTTGCCTTACCGCCTTGAAGGGCCGGCACATCCCAAAAATATCCCCGGTGAGGTGGAGGGCGTTTTGATTGGTGGAAACATGACTCTGGTTTACAGCATGCTCGGGACGCCATTAAGGTATGATTTCAAGGATAAAATCCTGTTGTTGGAAGATATCGGGGAACACCTCTATAAAATCGACCGAATGCTTTACAGCCTTCAATTGGCCGGGGTGCTTTCCAGCATCAAAGGATTGATATTAGGCGGCTTCACGGAAATGGAAGATACGGACATTCCCTTTGGTAAATCCATTGAAGCCCTGATTTACGAGCGTGTAAAATCCTGTAATATTCCCGTAGCTTTTGGATTGCCTTTCGGACATGTCTCGGATAATCAAGGGCTGGTTCTTGGTAAGCCCGTTAAACTTCAGGTAACAAACCAAGGATCAACGCTCTTAATCTAAAATAGTTCTAAATAAAAACTTCCTGAGGATTTCTTTGTTCTTAACCGTAAATTTGCACAAGAAAAAATACAGCTATGTCGATTAAAACCATACTCAATTCCTCCATCATTAAAAAAGTATGGATGGCGCTAACCGGATTGTTTCTTTGCACTTTTCTCGTGGGCCACTTGGCCGGAAACATGCAATTGATTTTAAAGACCGGAGAAGAAGGGCGAAGGGCCTTTAACGAATATGCCTATTTCATGGGGCATAATCCGTTTATCAAAGCCTTATCGTACATCACTTATTTCTCCATAATTTTTCATGCCTTTCAAGGATTTTACCTCACCTACCAAAACAAGAAAGCGCGTCCTCAAGGATATGCTTACAGTAAACCAGGAGCTAACAGTTCTTTGCCCTCTCGATACATGGCCATTTTAGGCACCTTGATATTGGTGTTTATTGTAACCCACATGGCTAACTTTTGGTGGAAGGCGAAAATCAAGGAGGACATACCCCTGCATACGTTTACGGTAACCGTTCCAAATCCCATGGGTGGGGTTTCGCAAAAGCAAGAACTCTATTACACCCACAACATGCAACTCATTCCGAAAAGCGATGAAATTGTAGTTAAAAACCATACCGACTTGTATATGGCCAATTTGAATGTGAAGGTTGCGGAAGGCTACAAAGATTTACATACCGTGGTAATGGATTTTTTTAATCCGAAAAAGAATGATTTGGCCCTAGCCTTCATGTTACTTTATGTGTTTTCCATGGGGGCCCTGGGTTTTCACCTATGGCATGGTTTCGCTTCCGGGTTTCAATCCTTGGGCATCAACCACAAACGGTACACCCCCATGATTCATGGTCTTGGAAAATTATTCGCTGTGATAGTTCCTGGCTTGTTTGCCTTAATCACGGTTTTAATTTATTTGAAATAACGCCTTAATACTTCGCCGATGTCAAAACTAGAAGCTAAAATACCGGAAGGCCCACTCGCCGATAAGTGGACCCTTCATAAGAATCACATGAAATTGGTGGCTCCTAACAACCGCCCTAAAATCGATGTCATTGTTGTGGGCACAGGACTGGCAGGGGCTTCGGCCGCTGCTTCCTTAGGAGAAATGGGATACAACGTTAAGGCTTTTTGCTTTCAAGATTCTCCTCGTAGGGCTCATTCCATTGCTGCCCAAGGGGGCATCAACGCGGCAAAAAACTATCAAAACGACGGCGATTCCATTTATCGGTTATTTTACGACACCATCAAAGGAGGCGATTATCGAGCGCGCGAGGCCAATGTTTACCGTCTTGCCGAAGTTTCAGGAAATATTATTGACCAATGTGTTGCCCAAGGAGTGCCTTTCGCTCGAGAATACGGAGGGTTGTTGGATAACCGTTCCTTTGGGGGAACGCAGGTTCAGCGAACATTTTACGCTGCAGGACAAACTGGCCAACAACTTTTGTTGGGAGCTTATTCCGCCTTGTCTCGTCAAATTGGACTGGGAAGAGTTGCTATGTACCACCGTCATGAAATGATGGACTTAGTGTTGATTGACGGTAAAGCCCGTGGAATCATTGCGCGAAATTTAGTGACAGGAGAATTAGAGCGCCATAGCGCTCATGCCGTAGTTATTGCCTCTGGGGGTTATGGGAATGTGTACTTTCTTTCCACCAACGCCATGGGAAGCAATGTGTCGGCGGCCTGGAAAATCCATAAGCGAGGCGCTTATTTTGCGAACCCCTGTTTTGTACAAATACATCCCACATGCATTCCTGTTCATGGAGTTAATCAGTCAAAACTAACCTTAATGTCGGAGTCGTTACGTAATTCCGGGCGTATTTGGGTTCCCGCGAAAAAGGAAGATGCTGAGGCTATTCGAGAGGGACGACTCAAGCCTACTCAAATCGCCGAAGAAGACCGCGATTACTTTTTAGAGCGTAGGTACCCTGCATTTGGAAATTTAGTGCCGCGCGATGTAGCCTCTAGGGCTGCCAAAGAGCGGTGCGATGCAGGATTTGGCATTGAAGCCAACGACACCAACGAGGGCGTATATTTGGATTTCTCCTCCGAAATTAGAAATAAAGGGAAGCAAGCGGCCTATGCAAGCGGTGACCACAATCCATCTGAAGAGACCATTATTGCTCTTGGTAAAAAGTGGATTGAAGAAAAATACGGGAACCTTTTTCAAATGTATCAGAAAATTACCGATGAAAATCCCTACGAAACGCCTATGAAAATTTACCCTGCGGTCCATTACACTATGGGCGGCGTATGGGTAGATTATAATTTGCAAAGCACCATTCCTGGGTGTTTCGTTACGGGTGAAGCTAATTTCTCGGATCACGGAGCCAATCGATTGGGCGCCTCTGCGTTAATGCAAGGACTAGCCGACGGTTATTTTGTGCTTCCTTACACGCTCTCCAACTACTTGGCAGATGATATTCGCACAGGTAAAATATCCACCGATGCGCCGGAATTTGAAGCCGCAGAGCGCGAAACCCGAGATAAAATTGAGTTCTTTATGGCTAAGGAAGGAACGCGTTCGGTAGATTATTTCCACAAAAAGCTAGGATTAATCATGTGGAACAAAGTGGGAATGGGCCGCAATGAATCCGGATTGCGGGAGGCTATTCAGGAAATCGCGGCATTGCGTGAGGAGTTTTACCACGACGTAAGGGTGCCCGGCGAGGCCAACGAGCTCAATCCTGAATTGGAAAAAGCGCTACGTGTGGCCGATTTCTTAGAATTAGGTCAACTGATGGCGGTAGATGCCCTCAACCGAAAAGAATCATGCGGAGGTCATTTTCGTGAGGAATACCAAGACAGCGAAGGAGAAACATTGCGCGATGACGAGCGCTTTAAAATGGTGGCGGCGTGGGAATATACCGGTGCTGATTCCAGTAAAGCCATTTTACACGAAGAAAAACTCGATTATGAGTTCATTAAAATAGCAGCAAGAAATTACAAATAAGCTAAGATTATGGCAACGAAATTCATCAACATTACCCTTAAAATTTGGCGACAAAAAAATAAGGAATCCAAGGGGGCACTGGAAACCTACCCCTTAAATAACGTCTCCACCGACAGTTCATTTTTAGAAATGTTGGACCAACTTAACGAACAACTCATTCAAGAGCAAAAAGCTCCCGTAGCTTTTGATCACGATTGCCGAGAAGGAATTTGCGGAATGTGTTCGTTATACATTAACGGTAGAGCGCATGGTCCAGATACCGGAACAACAACCTGCCAATTGCACATGCGTAAATTCAACGACGGCGAAACTATCTATGTAGAACCGTGGAGATCGAAAGCCTTTCCTATTGTCAAAGATTTGGTGGTGGATCGTTCGGCATTCGATCGAATTCAACAAGCGGGAGGCTTTGTTTCCATCAATACCTCCGGAAAAACCATGGACGCGAATGCCATTCCTATACCGAAGGAAAAGGCGGATTCTGCGTTTGAAGCGGCGGCATGTATCGGTTGTGGCGCGTGTGTGGCGGCATGTAAAAACAGCTCGGCCATGTTGTTCGTAGGTGCAAAAGTTTCTCAATATGCTTTGTTGCCTCAAGGAAGAGTCGAAGCAAAAGAACGCGTACTGAACATGGTTCGTCAAATGGATGAGGAGGGCTTCGGAAATTGTACCAACACAGGAGCCTGCGAGGTGGAATGTCCCAAAGGAATTTCCATAGAAAATATCGCGCGAATGAACCGAGAATTCCTTTTCGCAGCAGCGAAATCAGAAAAATAACATCAATATCTAAGAAAAAAGGGGAAGCAAGCTTCCCCTTTTTTTATGCATAAAATGCAAATTATTTAATCTGTTTGTTTTCTTCTTTGTACCAGTTAGTAAACCCTTCTTCTTTAATTTCTGAAGGCACATTCGCTTTTTTGCTTAGTTTGTGTTGGATGTTCATCCAATATGCAAAACCAACAAAACCTAAGGCAAGCAGCATATTGTTAAAGTGATTTTGGATAAATTCAAAGAAACCAAACGACCAAGTGAAGGTGTCACCGATGGCATAAACAAAATCTGTCCACATAAGCTAATTTTTTATACAAAGTAACGAAAAAAAAATACGTCAATTAAATTTCTCCCAACAATTTAAGCGTTTCTTGTGCCGCTAATTGTTCTGCTTGCTTTTTTGAGGGGGCTTTTGCTTTACCAAAATCGCGCCCATTAATGTTGACTTGAATGGAGTATTCCCAAGCACCGAGAACGTGTGTTTCTCCTTCGATTTCAAAACTGAACTTTAAGCGCTTTTTTTGACACCAAATAATCAACCGCGATTTGAAATCGATTTCTTCTTCCAGCAATTTATTTAAATCCACAAACTTTCGTAGCACATGATTTTGAATGCACTTTTTCGTTGTTTCAAAACCGGCATCTAGATAAATTGCTCCCACCAAGGCTTCAAAAGCGTTTCCTTCCAGGGAGGATATGTTTACTTGGCGCGACGCATTGTATTTCAATAGCGCGCGGATATTCATGCGTTCTCCGATATCGGCCAGTGTTTTTCGGTTGACCACCTTTGATTTTAGCTTGGTAAGATACCCTTCATCGTTCCCTGGGAACTTGGAAAATAACAACTCCGCCACCACAGCATCTAAAATGGCATCTCCCAAAAACTCAAGTCGTTCATTGGTTTTTGACTCGTCGTCAAATTCCATCGAACGGTGCGTTAACGCAATCCAAAAAACACCCAATTCTTTTGGGCGATAACCGAAGCAATCGATTAAAAAGCGAATTAAATTAACTTCTTCTTGGCTGCGTTTTTTGGGAAGGATGTTAAGCGATATCGCCACTACTGGCCGAATTTTTTAAATATTACGCTGGTATTATGTCCCCCAAATCCAAAGGTATTGGACATCGCATAATGAATCAACCGTGATTGTGCATTATTGAGGGTAAGATTTAATTTCGGGTCAATTTCTGGATCTTGGGTTGTATGATTGATGGTTGGAGGGACAACATCTCGATTTACTGCTAGTACACAAGCTATGGCTTCAATCGCGCCCGCGGCTCCGAGCAAATGTCCCGTCATCGATTTAGTCGAACTTATGTTTAAGCGATAAGCATGTTCCCCAAAAACCGCTTGAATTGCCTTGATTTCAGCCACATCTCCTAAGGGGGTAGAGGTGCCATGGACGTTTATGTAATCCATTTTATCCGCAGAAATCTCTGCATCTTCTAGCGCCGCAAGCATGGTGTTTCTCGCGCCAATTCCTTCCGGATGAGGAGCGGTAATGTGGTACGCATCGCCTGACATTCCCCCACCTACTATTTCGGCATAGATTTTAGCCCCTCGTCGTTGGGCATGTTCAAATTCTTCAAGGATTAAAGCCCCGGACCCTTCGCCCAAAACAAATCCATCGCGATCCATATCGAAAGGTCTTGAGGCAGTTTCAGGAGAGTCATTGCGCGTTGAGAGGGCTTTCAAGGCGTTGAATCCTCCCATGCCCATTTCATTTACGGCCGCCTCGGAGCCTCCGCTTATGATGGCATCCGCCTTTCCTAGTCGAATTAAGTTGAAGGCGTCAATTAAAGCGTTATTCGCCGAAGCACAAGCAGACACTGTTACATAATTCGGTCCCCGAAAACCGTATTTAATGGAAATTTGCCCTGCGGCAATATCCGCAATCATTTTTGGAATGAAAAAGGGATTCATTCTAGGGGTTCCATCTCCTTCAAAAAAACTTTTGGCCTCTTCTTGAAAGGTTTTTAACCCACCGATACCCGATCCCCAAACGACACCAATGCGGTCTAAATTTGGCGAAGCATCCAACATTTTTGAATCCTCAACGGCCTCCATAACGGATACCAAAGCATACTGTGTGAATTGATCTAGCTTACGTGCTTCTTTACGGTCAAGAAATTGCTCTACATCAAATCCTTTAAGTTCACAGGCAAATTGCGTTTTAAATAAAGAAGCGTCGAACTGTTGGATGCTTGCTGCACCACTTTTGCCTTGAATAAGTCCCTCCCAATAGGCTTCTACAGAATTACCTATCGGGGTGAGCGCACCCAAACCCGTAACGACAACGCGTTTTAACTGCATGAAACAACGAGATTTACTTTGCGTTTTCTTCGATATAAGCTACTGCATCACCCACGGTTTGGATGGTTTCGGCTTTATCGTCTGGGATGGAAATACCGAATTGTTTTTCGAATTCCATAATTAATTCAACGGTGTCCAAAGAGTCCGCACCTAAATCGTTGGTGAAACTGGCTGTATCGTTAACTTCCGCCTCATCAACATTCAATTTATCCACTATGATTGCGATTACTTTGGTTCTGATTTCAGACATCTTATTTTTTTTTAAGGGTTTAAGCCTGCAAAGAAAAAAACAAACTTGATAAAATCAAAATAATTCGCTTTTTTTATTTCACTTCTGGAACATTATTCCTTCTGATTCTTAAAGGTTTCCCTAATTTTGCCCGATGAAAAACCCCATAAGCGTTGCTGTTCTTGTCTCAGGGAAAGGCAGTAATGCTAGAAATCTCATCCACTATTTTTCAACTATTTCTAGCGTAAATGTAAGCTTAGTCCTCGCTGCCAAACCCAACGAAGAACTTGAGTTGTTTTGTAAACAAGCACAAGTAACCTTCGCTGTAATAACGCCTTGGGAAGAAACAAAGGCACTTACAAAACTCCAAGAAGGCGCTATTGACCTCATCGTTCTTGCGGGTTTTCTG
Source organism: Flavobacteriia bacterium (assembly GCA_009925805.1). Taxonomy (GTDB): domain Bacteria; phylum Bacteroidota; class Bacteroidia; order Flavobacteriales_D; family Crocinitomicaceae; genus UBA952. The sequence goes on from RFQF01000029.1 coordinate 11,803, forward strand.
AGGAAAATAGGCCCGGAATTACTTGCCGCATTCCCTGATAAAATCATCAACCTTCACCCTTCGCTGCTACCAAAATTCGGAGGACAGGGTATGTATGGAAAAAACGTACATCGCAAGGTTGTTGAATACCGTGAGCAACAAACTGGAATCACAATACATCTAGTGAATGAAGCATATGATGAGGGTAAAATTTTAGCTCAATTTTCGTGTTGGGTTGTTGCAGATGACACCCCCGAATCGGTAGAAACTAAAGTCCGAACGTTAGAATTACAGTATTTTCCGCAAGTTATCTTTGACTACTGCAAGGCCTTGCCCAACATTTGACCAAACCAATAGGCCTCTTCAAATCCATTATATAACGGTGCGGGAGCCACACGAATCACATTTGGTTCCCTCCAATCCGCAACCACGCCTTGCTCACTCAACGCGTTAAAACAGTCTTTACCTCGGTCGTTGAACATGATCGATAATTGTGCTCCTCGTTGTATCGGATTTTTGGGTGTGATTATTTGAAGTGCGTGCTCGTTCTGGTGAACGGTCTTTAGAATTACAAACTCCAAATACGCGGTAAGCAAATCTCTTTTAGCGCCGATTCGTTCCATGCCCGCTTCTTCGAAAATTTCTAGGGACGCCAAATGTGCTGCCATTCCGAGAATTGGAGCATTACTCAATTGCCACCCTTCTGCTCCAGCCATTGGATTAAATCCTGGCTCCATCATAAAACGCGTATTTTTTTCCTGACCCCACCAACCGGCCAAGCGAAAAAGAGCTTTGTTGTTCGCGTGGCGTTCGTGCACAAAAAACCCAGAAACGCCGCCCGGGGAGGAATTCAAATATTTATAACCGCACCATGCCGCGAAGTCTGGACCCCAGGCATTCAACATTAAATTAACGTTTCCAACGGCATGCGCTAAATCAAACCCCACAACGGCGCCCACCTTATGACCCTGTTCCGTGATCGCTTTTACATCGAAAAACTGGCCTGTGTAATAATTTACCCCGCCCCACATAATCATTGCCAGCGAATCCCCAAGTTCTTCAATTTTTGCACAGATGTCTTCCTCTCGTATAAGGTATTCTCCCTCACGCGGTTCAATGCATATTAAATGTTCCGGACTTAATCCATGCAGTTTTAATTGGCTTTCCAAGGCGTATTGGTCGCTAGGAAACGCTTTTGCTTCACATAAAATCTTGGTGCGCTTTCCTGTTGGGCGGTAAAACGAACACATTAACAAATGTAAATTGGTCGTAAGGCTATGCGTGGTACAAACTTCAATCGGTTTTGCCCCCACCAATTGCGCCGTTTTTTCGGTGAGTAATTCATGGTAGGAGAACCACGGCCTTCTTCCTTCAAAATGTCCTTCAACGCCCAGATTGGCCCAGTCCTCCAATTCCTCTAACAGGTATTGGCGTACTTTTTTAGGTTGCAATCCCAAGGAATTACCCGTAAAATAAAGCGTTTTTTCTTTTCCGAAATTAGGGAATAAGAACTTATCCCGAAAATCCTTCAAAGGATCTTGTTGGTCCAGCATTTTGGCGAATTCTAAGCTATTTTCAAAGTCCATCCGTTCTGAATTTCGTATTTTTGCAGCAAAGATAACGAACAATGGGGCAACTAAACCGAACGCAATCGACCCGTCTCTACCAAGAAGCATTGAGTCTTTTCCCAGGCGGGGTGAATTCTCCTGTTCGGGCTTTTAAAGGCGTTGGGGGAACCCCCTTGTTTTTTGAGCGCGGAAAAGGTGCTCGAGTTTGGGATGAGGACGGGAATGAATTCCTGGATTTTTGCAATTCGTGGGGGCCATTAATCCATGGACACGCACACCCTTACGTTGAAGAAAAGATCATTGCCGCCCTAAAGAATGGCTCAAGTTTCGGGGCACCAACCCGTTGGGAAAATCAATTAGCTACACTTCTGAAAACGCATTTACCTCATTTGGAAAAAATGCGTTTTGTAAGCTCTGGCACAGAGGCGGTTATGTCAGCCCTGCGGTTGGCCCGGGGGGTTACCCAAAAACCTAAACTATTAAAATTTGAAGGCTGTTATCACGGGCACGTTGATTCCTTGCTTGTAAAAGCCGGTAGTGGTTTGGTCACCTTAGGAACCTCCTCCAGTGCGGGGGTTACGGAAGCCACGGCGCAAGATACGCTTGTAGTCCCCTTAAACGATGAGGCCGTATTAACCGAAACCTTTGAACGTTTCGGAGATCAGCTGGCGGCAGTAATCATCGAACCTGTTCCCGCCAATAACGGGCTTTTACTCCAAGACCTTTCTTTCTTACAATTACTTCGCGGTCTATGTTGGAAACACAAGGTGCTTTTGATTTTTGATGAAGTCATCTCTGGATTCAGGG
>RFQF01000281.1 GCA_009925805.1 Flavobacteriia bacterium
CGACTGTAAAAATTCGAGAATTTCTTCAACCCGTTCTGGGAGTAATTTTAATGTTTCTGCTATTTTTTGAACTTGGATGGCCATTGGTCTGTCCTCTTCTACATAATAATTGCGTTCAATGACTTGAATCACAGGATAGGTTTCAGGGTATTTGATTTGAAAGGAATATAGGTCCACCCCTTGGAGTAAAAATCGAACTTTGGCGGGATGATATGTGCGCTCGTCCAAAAGGATTTCTTCACTGAGTTCCAAAATTTTTAAGCGTTGGTAAAGTTCAAGATGCGATATTCCTTGCTGGCGAGCGAATTCGTTCAGATTTACCGAATAATAGGTGTTTTTTCCTGAACCAACGGCGATGTTCAAATACGCCAACAAATCTAAAAAGGACTTTTTTACTTCCTCGATAGCTGGGAATTTCAAGGAAAACTGTTGTTCAAATTCGTCCGCTTCTTTTCCGTCCACAAAAACGATGGTTCGAGAGGTTTGTCCATCCCTTCCCGCTCTTCCTGCTTCTTGAACATAGGCTTCTAAATTATCCGGAAAATTGTAATGCAATACAAAGCGCACGTTGGGTTTGTCAATCCCCATTCCAAAGGCGTTCGTGGCAACCATGACCCCAACATGGCCGTGCATCCATAAACTCAATGCATGACTTCGTTCCTCCGCGGTCATTCCACCGTGGTATATCGCCGCGGGAATTTTATTGGCATAAAATACTTTGGCGATTTCCTTAACCGATTTTCGAGTCGCACAATAGATGATACCGCATAAATCGGTTTTACCGTTGCAATAAGCCAAAATACTGGCGAGTTTGTTCGGGGTTTTTACTACCTCATACGTGAGATTTGAACGGTAAAAGCTGCTCGAGTGAATGGAAGGGTTGCGCAGGAGGAGTTGCTCTGATATGTCTTGAACTACCTCGGGAGTAGCGGTTGCGGTTAAGGCTATGATCGGTATTTCAGGTCGTATTTCACGGATTCGTTGGATGTTTCGGTAGGCCGGACGAAAATCATGCCCCCATTCGGAAATGCAATGGGCTTCATCAACAACCACCAGTCCTAAAGGAAACCGCACAAGCTGTTCTAAAAATAAAGGAGTTTGTATTCGTTCCGGGGAAAGATAGACGAAGTCGTAGGCACCAACAGTGGCATTGCTTAGAATGCGTTCTATGGCTTGTTGCGAAAGCGCACTGGTGATAGCAACTGCACGAATTTCCCTGCTTTTAAGGTT
>RFQF01000282.1 GCA_009925805.1 Flavobacteriia bacterium
CCCAATCAATTCCCTCGATTGCTCTTAGGACTGAACTTTTAAAATTTGTTCCAAAAAATCTCGAAATTGAAATTTACCCCAATCCTAATCAAGGTTCTTTCGTAATTTCTTCTAATTCGTCAAAAGATATTTTGTCACTTCAAATTCGTAGTCTTTCAGGACAATTAATCAAAGAAATCAGTGTCTCTGAAATTTTAGGAGGTAACAACCTTCAGAAATTATCTATCGACTTGACAGAATTACCTTCTGGTCAGTATCTCCTTAACGTTCTCCATGCTTCCGGAAACTTGCAAAAGAAATTGGTCATTAAGCACTAAAAGGGTAAATATTAAAATCCTCGCCTCTTAAATACAATTCCGATGAAAACTCGAATACCAAGAAATTTAATCCTGGGACTATTTGTTTTGATTAATTACTTTACCGGTAGCGCCCAAAGCGTAACAACTACCATCGGTAATGTGACAGGATGCCAAGGAGATACAATAAGTATCCCGGTTAATGTTAGTATGGCCGGTTCAGGTGTTTCGGCCATTAGTATGGCCATCAACTTCGATTCAACCAAGTTGCAGTGCCTTGGAGGAGCTCAGTCTCTACACCCTTCTTTTTCTACTGGATCGTTGACCAATTGTGTTTCCGTTCCTGGGGTTGGTAAACAGATAAGATTTGTTTGGTCCGATTTAAATCCCATAACGATTAGTGGGCAATTATTTGTGCTCAAGTTCAGAATTCTTTCAGGGGGTTACCATGTCGTAGATTGGGATTTAACCCCAGGCTTGTGTGAGTATGCCAATCAATTTGGACAAGTTATTTCAAACAGTACATGGTCCTTTGGAACAATTTCCTGCAATTCCAATCCCATTAATGTTTCGTTGGGTTCTATAAGCGGTTGTAGTGGTGACACTTTAAGCATCCCCGTTGCCATTCTTAATGCAAACAATATTGGTGCAATTTCCCTTGCGCTGAACTACAGCCCAAACTCTACAACCTTCTTGGATGTAACGGGTATAGACCCTGTGATTTCCACGCTTATAGCCTCCACCAATAATTTTGGAGGGTTCAATCAAATTAGAGCATCATGGGCAGAGGTTACCCCGGTCAACCTTGATGGTATCGCCTTCTACATTCGAGTCATTGTAAACAACACTGACAACCTTTCCTTTGACATCACGAATACAGGCAACACAGAAATTAGTGATCCATTAGGAAATCCATACAACAACGTTA
>RFQF01000283.1 GCA_009925805.1 Flavobacteriia bacterium
AGTGTGGGATTTACAGTTTAATGCAGGGGTTGGTGTGAGATTTTGATGGCTACCTCAATACAGTAACAGGAGTATTGGGTAGCAAGCCGGGATTTTTTTTGAACTTTACCTGCAATGAAAAAAATAATTCTACTTCTCACGTTGGTATTCGCTGGGGACATTTGCGCTCAAGGCATCCTGGTGGCTTCCTCACGCGACAGCTCGCGCAAATTCACGGTGTCCGGGTTTGCGGACCTCTACATCGGCTACCAGTTAAACGGCAAAAAGAAAAAGGATGATTTTTATTACAATCATAAGGTGAACAATGCGTTGAGCACGAACTTGTTGTTGATCAAAGGCGCCTACGAATCGCGGCGTTTTCGTGCGGTATTAGGGCTCATGACAGGAGATTATTCGAAGTATAATTTAGCCAGTGAACCGGACTGGGCGAAGCCGTTGAACGAGGCCTACCTCGGCCTTCGATTGTCAAAACGCCACAATATCTGGTGGGATGCAGGAGTGTACAATTCGTATATTGGTATTGAATCTGCCATTTCATCGGATTGCCCGACATTAACCCGAAGTATCGTAGCAGAGAATTCGCCCTATTATTTGAGTGGCACCAGGCTGCAGTATACAAGCAAGAATAAAAAACACGAGGCCGGGTTGCATGTTTTGAATGGGTGGCAACGTATCGCTTGGGATACGAGCATTGTCCAACCCAGTTACGGGGGGCATTACAAATACGCGTTCACCGATCACTTGTCCTTAATGTATGGGGCCTTTTACGGATCCATCTACCCTGACAGTCTTTCGATTAAGCGATTTTATCAGCATGTAAATGTGGCATGGGACAAAGGCTCCTGGGAAACCTGGGGTACGCTCGACGTAGGCTTGGAAGAGGGTTTTCTATGGGGGGCGGCGCAGTTCATGAGCCGCTATTCGTTCAACAAACATTGGAGTTTGTCAGAGCGGGTGGAAATCTTTTATGACCCCAATAACCGCTGCGCGAGGGTAGGGGCAAAAAAAGAAACGATCCTTGGGGGGCTTACGATTGGCCCAACGTTCCAAATCAATAATCGGGTATTGCTTCGTTTTGAAACCAAATATTTACGAGCCACTGAAAACATTTTAAAGGGAGAAGTGTGGGATTTACAGTTTAATGCAGGGGTTGGTGTGAGATTTTGATGGCTACCTCAATACAGTAACAGGAGTATTGGGTAGCAAGCCGGGATTTTTTT
>RFQF01000284.1 GCA_009925805.1 Flavobacteriia bacterium
TACATTCGCTTCCCGGATTCCTTTTCCAATTAAAAACAAACCCACAGGCTTTTGCTGGCTTAACGAAAATATGTAATGCGCAAACCTTCGAATGCCATTCACATGTTTCACGACACCCCCACCGAATTGATCGTACAGTTCAGAAATTTCGCCCAGAATTACGTTATAATCTCCTCCAGGAGGCGAACTTCGGTAGTTGGCATAGTCCAACACTCCGGATTCGAGCATTTTTGGATAAACGAAGAGCAGCGCTTTTTGTAAATTCGGGGTGGCTGCATAATTAAAAAAACTACCGGAGGATGAAACGGGCAAAACGGCCGAAACATTCGTGACACTGGTTCCGGATTGAACAACCAATTTTTGCGACGAATAATTGGCGTCGTTTGGTACCAACATTAAACAACTGGTCCCGCCGGTTACCGCATTGATAAAGCGCGGGGTTGACCCAAATGCAAAAATAATGGGAGAAGCCATACTTACTCCGGTAAGTGACACATACGATTTAGGCTGGGATGGGCTGTTTGGCAATAAGAATTCTGTTTTATTCGTGCCTCCCATGTTCATCGTTCTCGGATAAATGAAGGAAAAATAATTGACGCTTTGAAAATCCGTAGCCACCCCCAAGTCTCCAACAATATTCACTTTGAAGTTGGTGGCTCCACCCGCTGAAAGCAGATTTACCGGGAACTGTTTTTGAATATTTATTGAGGTGTAGCCCACCGTTAGCGTATCGAGTAAAACCGTATTGGAATTACCCACGGTTAACCGCGTGTGATGGTTGTACACGTTCGGCGAATAGGCATTGGATCCCCCTACCATCACCGATTTAAATTGTATGTTTGGAGCGCCTACACCACTGTAAAGATTATCCAAGTTCGTGGCCGAATAATTCCACGTATAACCGCTGGCTCCGTTTTGCATGGCACTCCCCCAACCTTCTCCAGGCACAAACAAGGAACTCGCTGCTTGTGAAGTAATTTCGCCTTCATTGTAGGCCTGACTGTTAACTTGGCTTTTCTCAAAGAGCACATAGGGAGCCACTTGATACGGCGTGAAGTCGATATCCGTTTCTTCCGTGAAACGCAATCCCGAGGTACCATTAGTCCACGTCACAAAATAACGGATGGTGTCGTTGTATAAGCTGTATTTCGGATTTCCTAACCACGAGGGATTATTGTAAAGCGTTGAATCCAACCAACCGTCGTTTT
>RFQF01000285.1 GCA_009925805.1 Flavobacteriia bacterium
CCACCGACAACCTGGGTGCCGTATTCCAACATTTGACCGGCATGAAAGGTTCCTTCGGTGCCGGTGAAGCCTTGAACCAGAATTCGAGAATGTTCGTTAACAAGTATGCTCATAGGATGGGGTTGACCGCCTTTGGCGGAATGCCCCAAAAATAGGCCAGACCTTAGGTCCTACCAAGATTACCCTGACTTTTCGCGGAATTGTTGCAAAAACCGAGTCGCATAAACCAATTCATTCAGCGCCTCGTTATCACTCTTCAGGATAAGCTGGCGATCACCCTCCCAGGTTTTGCGACCTTTGTAAAGGAATACAATATGGTCCCCGCATTCCAATACCGAATTCATATCATGGGTATTCACAATCGTCGTGATTTGATATTCGTTGGTAATATCCTGGATAAGGTGGTCAATGCGAATGGAGGTTTTGGGGTCCAATCCTGAATTAGGTTCATCGCAGAACAGAAATTGGGGTTCCAAGACGATGGCGCGGGCGATCCCTACCCTCTTCTTCATGCCACCGCTGAGTTCGGAGGGGAATAGCATTTCGGTTCCTGCAAGGCCAACCCGCTCCAAACAATAGGCTACACGTTCTTGCATTGCGGCTTTGGAGGCAGGCCGGAACATTCTCAAAGGAAAAAGGAGATTATCCAGGACCGTAAGGGAATCAAAAAGGGCAGCGGATTGAAAGAGCATACCGATTTTTTGACGCAATTCATTGCGTTGGTCACCGTCCATTTCCCCTAATTCCAAGTCCTGGTAGAACAGACGACCCGCATCGGGTTTGACCAAGCCGACCATGGTTTTCATCAGCACCGATTTTCCGCTACCGCTCGCACCGATAATGAAGGAGTGTTTTTCAAAATCATAGGCATTAATTGGTAAGAAATAGTTCTTTGGTCGAAATGGAAATGTATCAACCTCAAAAACGGCATTAAGGTTTTCGCTCTGCATGATGTGTAGCGATTTCTGGATATCTAAATACTTGGGCTGCTTTTTACGCATATATTTAGTATTGGCGGCAAAGTCTACATCGAGCTGGCTCTTAGGTAGCGCGAGAATTGTCTTACTCGCAACGGTATGGGTTCCTGCCTTATCTTTAAAGAAATAACGTACCTTGACGTGCGCTTTTTCTGTATTAACAGTTCGAATGGTATATTCAGCAAACTCCATTTCCTTGGCACGTTTGACTTGATATTTTTCTT
>RFQF01000286.1 GCA_009925805.1 Flavobacteriia bacterium
ATGGGCCCGCAATCCAAATCTTGGAATAGCAGGTCTCCCGCTTTCAGACCAGATTCATTGCTTGGTGCACCGCAACCCGTAAGCAGAACGCAAAGCAGGAGTAAAATACCGAGACGTTGGAGCATTGTCACAAAAGTAGTAATTTTAGCCACCATGAAAACCAAACCTTTCGCGCTCATCCTTTTTTTGTGGACCAGCTTTATTGGTTTTTCCCACGACTACCACTTCGCGTTCTTGGAAATGGAATATTACCCTACGGAGCAACAATTTCAGGCCTCTTTAACCCTTACCGCCCATGATATCGCTTTCATTACCTCGAAAAAGCATGGCCATGATTTTACCATCGATCAAATCCTTCGCACGGATAGCCTGCGCTTGGAATTGGAACAACTGGTCCTTTCAGGCTTTACCTTAACCCAAAATATGCAGCCCCTTTATTTCAAGGTAGATGGTCACGATCTTCAGGAAAACGGCGATTTGATATTCTACCTTTCTTCCGAAGAAACCCCGAGGAATGGAATACTTCAGTTATCCTTTCCCCTGCTGAGCAATTATTTTCCTGATCAACAAAATAAAGCCGATTTTCTAAAGCATGGTAAACACCATGTGCTCACGTTCCTTGCCACCGACTCCTCCAAAGAAATCCCTGTAACCCCATGAAAAAAACAATCCTTTTTCTCTTCTTTTTAGCCGTTTGTGCCGTGCCTTGGGCGCAGAAAAAATTTGCCCAATTGGACGTTGAACTTCCTACCCCTAATGAATACCGCAACGCGGCAGGAGCTCCAGGGCACGCCTACTATCAACAACAAGCCGATTACAAAATGAATCTTGTCTTGGACGACGCCAAGCAAAAACTGATGGGAACGGAAGTCATTACCTACACCAACAATTCGCCTGACGCCCTTCCCTACTTATGGTTGCAGCTCGACCAAAACATCTACGATGCGCATTCCGACACCAAACTCATCGAAGTGGAAAAAATGGAAGATTTCAAGTCCTTGGGCGATATCCAAAAACGTTTTTTCTACTACGACGGCGGATTTAAGGTGGAAAGCATCACCTCTACTTCCGGCCAAGCGATGCGCTATTACATCAACAAAACCATGCTTCGGATTGATTTATCTACCCCTCTTTCACCCAAAAGCAGCATCAGTTTCACCGTAAAATGGTGGTACAACATCAACGACCGCATGGCGGTG
>RFQF01000287.1 GCA_009925805.1 Flavobacteriia bacterium
TGCGAATGTGTTACAATCCGCTCGCCTCATCGCCGATGCGTGTCATTCGTTCCGCACCCACTGCGCGGAGGACATCCGTCCCAACACCGAAGGCCTGACCAAACACCTCAACAATTCGTTGATGTTGGTGACCGCCCTCAACCCGCATATCGGTTACGACAAAGCCGCCTCCATCGCCAAAACCGCTCACCGCGAAGGCCTTACCCTCAAAGCTGCCGCCCTCCAACTCGGCTACCTTACCGAGGAGGAATTTGACCGCTGGGTCGATCCATCGCGGATGGTTTAATCGTTTGCATATTCGCAGTGCATGATTTGCTAAAAAACGAGTAAATTTGAAACGTATAATCTACAAATAATGTTCAATACCATCGAAATAGATCGGGCTAATTTGACTATCATGGGTGTTCCATTTGGAGATTTATTGACCCTTGAGCGTACAGCGAATGCCTTAGGTAGTAATATGTTCGAAGGCTTTAAGCCTACCCCTAACGGGGTTAAAATCATTAGAGATTACATAACCGGAATCATTTCACTTACAGAACTGGTGGCATTCGCAAAACAAAAAGCGTATGTCTAGTTCTTATCGATACATAGATCCCGAATTCAGCTATACCGATCCCGATACCAACCTTTTAAGGAATTTACAAGGAATCACCGACGCTGATGTATTGCTTTTTGTTGAAAGCAGTGCTGTAACAAAGCGCCTTCAAGAACTCTATGAGTACCCATTGATAGTCAAGGGAGTGATTACCTTGTTTGAAATCCATCAACATTTATTTCAGGACTTATACTCTTGGGCTGGTAAAAAGAGAACCGTCGAAATTAGTAAGGACGGGAAACAATTTTTCCCAACCTCTTTTTTTGACAATGCCTTTCAATACATTGATCATGTGAATTATCTGCATCCCTTCAGGGAGGGAAATGGACGATCGCAGAGGGAATTTTTAAGGCTTTTGGCTTTTGAAAAAGGTTATTTACTAAATCTTAATCCACCAGATAACAAAGGAGTTTACGACAGATATATGCAAGGCACCATAGAAAGTGAGGTAAAGATTTTGGCAGATTTAATTGATGAGCTTTTGATTTTGAGCGGTGAGTAATTGAATCTAAAATCATTGTGTTAATTAAACCGGTGGGGAAGCGGAGAATTTTGTTTGTGCCCCTGGATTGGGGTTTGGGCCATGCAACCCGATTGGTTC
>RFQF01000288.1 GCA_009925805.1 Flavobacteriia bacterium
CCGTGTTGGGTCAGGGCCCTTCCCTACCGAATTGCACAACGATGCAGGGGATCAAATGCGGAAAGAAGGAAACGAATTTGGATCTACTACGGGAAGGCCACGTCGGTGTGGTTGGTTGGATTTAGTGCAACTGAAATATGCGATAATGGTCAACGGGGTAACCGAATTATACATGATGAAAGCGGATGTACTGTCCATCTTTGACGAGATTCAGGTGTGTGAAGCGTATAAAATTCAGGGAGCATTGGTGCGCGAATTCCCCTACGATGTGCATTCCCTGGAGGTTCAACCTGTTTATACACGTTTACCAGGATGGAAAACAGACTTAACCGACTTGAAATCCTTCGAAGAAGCTCCTCAGGAATTGAAAGATTATGTGGCATATTTGGAGCAGCAACTTGAGGTACCGATTCGCTTGGTATCTGTAGGTCCCGATCGAGCACAAACCCTATTTAAATAATGCTTCCAAAGCTGATAAGCTTGGTTTTTTGGTTTTTCAGTATTTCAAGTTTCCTCGCGCAAGGAAAATTGGTACTGCTTCCGGGGTCCGAGAAAATCTATTTCGATAAACGAACACAAACCCATCGCCTTGTGGGCACCGTGAGCTTTACGTACCAAGGAAACACCATGTATTGTGATTCGGCACATTACCAAGAAGCTCAGAAAAAAGTCCGTGCCTATGGAAACGTCCATATTACCAAAGATCAAATCAACCTCTATTGCGACTCCCTATTTTATTCCGGCAGCAACAAGTTTGCAAGGTTGTGGGGCCACGTGGATGTGCGGGATGGGGAATATAAATTGAGCTCCGATTCGGTGGAATACAATGCCAAAACCGGCCGTGCTGCGTACCGTAATAAAGGTAAGATTCAAAACAGTCTCAATAAAGAAATCATTACCAGTAAAATAGGGTATTTTTATCCGAACACCGGGAGTTATTTTTTTAGCGGAAATGTGGTGTATAAAAAAGACCGTTTAAGCATGACCACGGACACCCTGCAGTTCAACCACAAAACACAAACGACCTATTTTTACGGGCCCACCATCCTGAAAAACGACAGCCTGGAGATTCGATGTGCTAAAGGAAATTACCGGGTGAATTCCAACGAAGGAAACCTTTACCATCAAGTGCAAATTTTTCAGAAAGAACGCACTATTTCCTGCGATACT
>RFQF01000289.1 GCA_009925805.1 Flavobacteriia bacterium
TACAATCCAATTCCAACTTGGGTCTTGTGTATCCTGCCCATCTTTGTGCGGGTTTTGCTTCAGTAAGTCCTCAACTGAATCCCGGTATTCCTACGAATGGAACGTACAACGCTCAACCGCAAGGACTGAACATTGACCCGCTTACGGGAATCCTCCAAAGCAATGGGACACAACCTGGTACCTATTCGATTATTTACACCACCACCTTGTGCAATGTAATTGCCAAGGATACCTTTCAACTTGTGGTGCATCCATTGCCTGCATTGAACAGTTTAACCGGAGGCGCCTTCGATTGTCCTAGCCAGAGCTTTGACTCCGTGCTCCTCTATCTGAATGCGCAGTTTCCTGTGAATGTGGTGTTCACCTATCAAGGAATTGCCGACACCCTTTCAGGAATTGCTAATCCCTTGTATTTGGGTAATGCGCCAGGGATGTATACCCTCAGCTCCGTATCAGATGCCCATTGCGCTAATACCTTAAATGGGTTTTTATTGCTCGACAGCTTATTGGTCCCTCAACAACCTTGGGTGCTGGGGAATAGTACTATGTGCCAAAATGAACCCAGCAGTGCCTTAAGCCTGAGCAATGCCAATCCTAACGGGGTGGTGTCATGGTTTGCTGACGCATCGCTTTCGCAATTCTTGGAGAGCGGGAATGTATTTTACCCAAAGAATGATACCAGCGCCACCTATTACGTCGTTCAAAATGTGGGGGGATGCGTGAGTCCGGTGGGGTCTTTTACGGTGACCATCGTTCCCTGTAATGTGGTCGTTCCTTCCGCTTTTACGCCCGACGGAGATGGAGAAAATGACGTTTGGGAGATTATTGGATTGGATGCCAAATTTCCTATGAATCAAGTGCGTGTTTTTAACCGTTGGGGAGAACTGCTTTACACTTCGGTACAAGGTGATTATGCTTCAGCACCCTGGAATGGCACCTATCAAGGGGTCAATTTGCCCAATGGAAGTTATTATTATATCGTAGAAAAAGCCGCGGATGGAAGTATTGAACCGATTAATGGGATTGTAAGTATCCTTCGAAAACCATGAGAATTGTCTTAACTTATAGCTTTTGGATGCTTGCTTTTGGTGCCATGGCGCAGCAAATGCCGCAATTTCGGCAATTCATTTTAGCCCCTTCCGTTTACAATCCCGCTGCCATGGCGTTTTC
>RFQF01000290.1 GCA_009925805.1 Flavobacteriia bacterium
ATCAAGATTAGGAGTCTTAACCTGCCAACCAGTATCAGGCCTAGCACTATTCAAAACACCATTAATAGAATTGGTTCTATAACCGCCGGACCTACCATAAGTATTAGGAGGAACGGGCCTAGTGACTCGCCTTTCAGGATGCTTAGTTTTCCAATTCTTTCTCTTGGCCATTATTTAACCGTTCCCGAACTAGGTTTTACCGTGTTTCCGAATCCTTGCGAATCGTCTTTTTGGATCGTTGTGAGCGACCCTTGGGTCGGAAAAAGCTACACCGTTATGAATAGCATGGGGCAGCACGTGGCCCATGGAACGGTAACGGGGAATTCGCTATTAATCCCTGCTCCTTGGGCCTCGGGCGTATATCTTATCGAAATGGACGGTAGCATGTGTCGCTTGGTGGTGGAGTGATCTTAATCCATCACGAGCATAGGTAAGATGAATTCCTGCCCTGATGTGGTTGAAATTTTTACGAAAAAATAACCCTTTCCGAAGTCTGCTTTCACGGGAACATCTAACGCATCAACGTTCATATATTGAACCCTTCCCTGCATATCATAAATGGAAATTTTTTCAATATTCTCGGGGTTTGACACCTGAAAAACAGCGTTCGACCTTACGGGATTTGGAAGCACATTAAACTGGTTTAAATCACCATTTTGTGCTAAACCCACTTGTGAAAAAACTCCCTCTTCTGCACCCATCTCATAGGCTGGGCCTAATGGGAGTGAATGCCAAAAATAATCCATGAAACTGCCAATGCCGAACGTGGTCAACAAATCTAAGCCTTGGTTAATAGCAGGTGAATTTGATGTAAGGCGATAACTCATAAGGGATTCTGTTGGGTTTGGATACAAAATAGGTGCAGGGTTCCATAAATTGGTTAACTGTGGATTGGATACTATGCCATAATCATTATTCAACCATTTTTCACAATAATTACCTGCGGTACGGAAAGAAGCCAATGAGTTATAAGAAGCTCCATAAAAAAACTCCGGTGTTTGACCATTGGACCAATACAGGTTATTGATAAATCTTGGTTCATCGCCTAAAAAGGTCGCGGGAACATGAATTAATGGTAATCCATCAGTAATGAACTGGTTATTGTAGCATTGAACTCCGGCCATCGTGCTACCGTAATCGGTCATCTGAAACGCTCCAAAAGTAGGATA
>RFQF01000030.1 GCA_009925805.1 Flavobacteriia bacterium
TGCCGAGAACGGAATGATGTGGGCGTAGTTGTGTTGACGGGTGAAGGTGACAAAGCCTTTTGTTCCGGGGGTGATCAAAACGTCAAAGGCATTGGTGGCTACATTTCGGAAAACGGGGTACCCCGACTCAATGTATTGGATTTGCACAAAGCGATTCGCTCCTTACCTAAGCCGGTGATTGCGATGGTCAACGGCTACGCTATTGGCGGCGGGCACGTACTTCACGTGGTGTGTGACCTAAGTATCGCCTCGGAAAACGCACGCTTTGGTCAAACGGGCCCAAAAGTTGGCAGTTTTGATGGCGGATTCGGATCTTCCTTTCTCGCACGGCATGTAGGTCAGAAAAAAGCGCGAGAAATCTGGTTTTTATGCCATCAATATACGGCCGAAGAAGCGGAAAAAATGGGCATGGTCAATAAAGTAGTTCCCTTGTCAGCTTTGGAAGACACCACCGTTGAATGGTGCAAAACCATCATGAAACGCAGCCCGTTAGCCATTCGCATGATCAAGCGTGCCATGAATGCAGAACTGGACGGACAGCACGGACTCATGGAACTTGCCGGCGATGCTACCTTGCTCTATTACCTCACGAACGAAGCCCAGGAAGGAAAACAAGCCTTCTTGGAAAAACGAGATCCTGATTTTCAACAATTCCCTAAATTCCCTTAATTATGTCTGTTCGATCCCTTGAACCTAGCGCTCTTTGGAACGCTTTTGCCGATTTAAACGCTGTACCTCGTCCTTCCAAAAAAGAAGAACGTGTCCGTGCTTTCATGATGGACTTTGGAAAATCTCTTGGTTTGGAGACGCTAGAAGATTCCATCGGTAATGTAATTATTAAAAAACCGGCCTCCCACGGCATGGAAAACCGTACCACCGTCATTCTTCAAGCCCATCTCGACATGGTGCACCAAAAAAATGAAACGACCCGCTTCGATTTCGATCAAGAAGGGATCAAGATGTTCGTGGAGGGAGATTGGGTTAAAGCAGAAGGTACTACCCTCGGGGCCGACAACGGAATAGGGGTGGCTGCCATCATGGCTTTGCTCGCTTCACGGGACCTTCAACACCCTGCTCTAGAAGCCTTGTTCACCATCGATGAAGAAACTGGCATGACAGGAGCAAAAGAACTGGACGGAAGCCTCTTATCCGGAAAAATATTGCTCAATTTGGACACAGAAGACGACGATGAACTTTCAATAGGTTGTGCCGGAGGCATCGATACAAATACCTCGTACACCTATCAAGAAACCAGCATTCATAGTGGTTGGGAAGTTCTTCGCGTTAAAATCCGAGGATTGTTAGGCGGTCATTCAGGAATGGACATTCATAAAGGCCGTGGCAATGCCAACAAATGGATGGCGCGAATTCTTTGGAACTTAAAACAACACTCAGAAATGCAACTTATTTCGTTCGACGGAGGAAGTTTAAGAAATGCTATACCTCGCGAAGCTACGTGCCGCGTTGCTGTTCCAAACAAGATCGAAGCCCTGAAACTGATCGATCTGAGCCTTGCAATGTTTAAAAATGAGTACCACCACATTGAGCCAGAAATGAGCTTTGAGGTAGAATCGGTTGTGTGCAGCAGCGACGCCGTTTCGGAGGAAGATTGTACGAAAATCATCAACGTGCTTTGCAATGTGCACAACGGTGTTTTTCGAATGAGCCCAAACATTCCTGACCTCGTGGAGGCTTCTTCCAGCTTAGCGCGTATTGTGCTTGAGGACGGCAAATTTACCACGCAATCGTTGCAGCGTAGTTCGGTGGATAGTACCAAGGCCGAAGTATGCATGACGATTCGAGCGGCTTTCGAAAATATGGGAGCAACCGTGGAACAAACCGGGGATTATCCGGGCTGGGAGCCCAATCGAAATTCTGCGATTTTGAACATTATGGAAGAAATTTATACGAAGTTATTTCATGAGAAACCCCATGTGAAAGCCTGCCATGCCGGATTGGAATGTGGAATTTTGGGAAAACACCTGCCGGGAGTAGAAATGATTTCTTTTGGTCCAAACATCCGTGCGGCGCATTCCCCGGACGAAAAAGTACAAATTTCATCCGTTCAAAAATGCTGGTCTTTCTTGCTTGAGACGTTAAAACACATTCCGAACAACGCCTGATGACCAACCACCTAAACACCATTGAGGAAGCCATTGAAGCTATCCAACAAGGTCGAGTAATCATTGTGGTCGATGATGAAGACCGCGAAAACGAAGGCGATTTTTTAACGGCGGCACGTAATGCCACCCCCGAGGTGGTGAACTTCATGGCCACGCACGGAAGAGGTTTAATTTGTGCGCCATTGGCCGAAGACCGATGCGAGTCCTTGGGCTTAGAAATGATGGTCCGTAACAATTCTGCTGCCTATGAGACTCCATTCACGGTGAGTATCGATTTAATTGGCCATGGTTGCACCACAGGAATTTCAGCTAGCGACCGTTCAAAAACCATTCTTGCCCTGATTGACCCGAAGACACGCCCTGAAGAATTAGGGAAACCTGGACATATTTTTCCACTTCGAGCGAGAAAGGGAGGCGTATTGCGTCGCGCAGGCCATACGGAAGCAGCCGTGGATTTATCGAGAATGGCAGGCTTTGAAGAGGCCGGTGTGATTGTTGAAATCTTGAACGAGGATGGGACCATGGCGCGTTTGCCGCAGCTCATTGAAATTGCACAACGGTTTGATTTAAAAATCATTTCCATCGAAGAATTGATTAAATACCGCATTGCAAATGAAACCCACGTAGAAAAACTTGTGGATGTACACATGCCCACCGAATTGGGTGAATTCCAGCTGCATGCGTTCAAGGATAAAAATACCGACCAAGATCACATCGCGTTAGTTAAAGGTTCTTGGGAACTCGATGAACCAATCTTAGTGCGCGTACATTCGTCGTGTGTGACAGGAGATATTTTGGGTTCATGCCGCTGCGATTGCGGACCTCAACTTCATCAAGCGATGCGAATGGTTGAAGCGGAGGGTAAAGGTGTCATTGTCTATTTAAACCAAGAAGGTCGTGGTATCGGACTAGCCAATAAATTAAAGGCTTACAAACTGCAAGAACAAGGAAGAGATACGGTGCAAGCGAATATCGAATTAGGCTTTAAGGCCGATGAACGCGATTACGGAATAGGGGCGCAAATGCTTCGCGAACTTGGCGTGAGAAAAATGCGTCTCATGTCGAATAACCCTAAAAAACGAACCGGATTGATTGGTTATGGACTAGAAATTGTCGAAAACGTTGCCCTTGAGATCCCCAGAAATCCCTTTAACGAGGATTATCTAAAAACCAAACGCGACCAATTAGGGCACGATTTACACTTGTAGGAAAATGCTGGAAGTACACCAATTAACGAAAAAGTACGGAGAATTATCCATTCTAAAAGATGTAAGCTTCAGCGTGCAAAAAGGATCGATTATTTCCATAGTAGGATCTTCAGGTGCGGGAAAAACCACCCTTTTACAAATTCTAGGCACTTTGGACAAGCCCAGTTCGGGAAGTTTTATGTTCGACGGAATCAACCCATTTACCCTAAATCAACAACAGCTGGCTCAGTTTAGAAACAAGAACATTGGCTTCGTTTTTCAGTTTCATCAGCTGTTGCCAGAGTTTACGGCATTGGAGAACATCATGATTCCCGCCATGATTGGTGGTGATACTAAAAAACAGGCTCAACAGAAAGGATTGTCATTATTGGAACAAGTGGGCTTAACCGGGAGAGCCTCCCATAAACCCAATGAATTATCGGGAGGGGAACAGCAGCGCATTGCCGTATGCCGGGCGCTGGTCAATCAACCAAAAATTGTCTTGGCCGATGAGCCTTCAGGGAATTTGGACAGTCGGAATGCAGATGAACTTCACGATCTTTTTTTCAGTCTTCGTGAAAAACTTGCTCAAACGTTCATCATTGTAACCCACAATCCAATCTTGGCGCAACGCGCTGACCGCACTATTACGTTGCAAGATGGGGTGATTGTATGAATTCAACCGAATTAAGTGAGTTCTTACTCTGGAAATCGGAACAATATGAACACCCCAATTTCATTGAAACGGACCCCATTTCCATACCGCATCATTACAGCCGAAAAGAGGATATTGAAATAATTGGGTTAATCGTTGCCACCATCGCTTGGGGGAACCGCAAATCCATCATCCAAAGTGGAAAGCGCCTCATTGATATTTTTGGAGAATCCCCCTTGGATTTTGTTATGCATTTTAGGGAAAATACACCTCTTACCTTTGTGCATCGAACCTTTTCCAGGGAAGACCTCCGGTTTTTCCTTATGGCACTCCAGGCTATTTATGAACAAGGAGCCTTGGAATCATGCTTTTGGAAAGCTTCTAACGAACCATTCAGCGCGCGGATTGTGAACTTTCGGACTGCCATGTTAGCTGCCACTTCGACTCCTGGACATAAGGTTCACCGCCATCTTTCCAATCCATTGGCAAATAGCGCCTGTAAACGATTGAATATGTTCTTAAGGTGGATGGTACGTTCGTCGGCTAAAGGGGTGGATTTTGGACTTTGGAAGGGCATTGACGCCTCAGAACTCCGAGTGCCGTTGGATGTGCACACAGGAAATACGGCCAGAAGTTTAGGAATCTTGCAACGAAAACAAAACGATTGGAAGTCCAGTGAAGCACTTTTCAACTATTGTTCGAAGGTCCATCCTCAAGATCCCGGAAGCATCGACTTCGCGCTATTTGGTCTAGGGGCTTTTGAGAAATTCTAAAATACCAAATGTTCTTCGATGAGTATTTTCTCTACTTCTCGAGATACAGAATCGCGTTTGGTGGCAAGCACGCGACCACCTTCAAATTTCTTTAATTCTTCGTTAAAATAAACCAGTTCCTCGCAAAATGCTAATTGATATTTATTGTTTTTCCAACGGTAAACGACGTGGTATTTTTCATTATACTGATCCAAGCGAAAGCGTATAACCAAATCATCGTAGTCGCTATCTTGAATTTGACGCCGCTCTATCAAATTTCCTTTGAATTTGTTTACCGCAACGAGTACCCCTCCCTCTCGCTCGAAAATAAGTATCCTACGAATCGGAAATTTTGCCTCGGGGTCGGCAAAGGCCAACCCATTAATTAGTAAAATAAATCCATCCCGAAGGGATTTTGTACGCGATAAAGGGAAAAACTTAAAAAACTTGGGAGAACAAGCCCCCATGGCGTCTCCCACTTTGGTGGTATCGCAAATTCCAATTTCCTTCAGCAAGGATAATTCGACCCCCGAAGTGAAGGAATTTTGTTTAAAGTCCACTTCGTATTTTTCTACTTTTAACGCTTCTTTGGGTATTACTTTCGTGGTTTCTTTAGACATAAATTGTCGCCAATACAACATCAAACCCATGCTGAGCACCAAAAGGGACAACACCAAGCCAAATGCTATCCTCATCCGTTTTTGCTTTGTATTCCTGTTCATCTCAATAGTATTGATTAAAGATACGTTGCGCCATTTCGTTACATGCTAATAAATGCGGAAACTGTACTTGGGTTTCCAATCCTTGTTCTTCGCAGAAGGATAACAACGTGAATGTGTCTAGATTTCCTGTCAATTCATCTTTTGCCATTGGGCATCCTCCTTTTCCTAGCAAGGCAGTATCAAAATACCGACATCCTGCTTCAATGGCCGAAGCAATAAGCGCTTTAGCATTTACAGGTACTGTATGCAAATGGGCGCCTATTTCCACCTGAGGAAGCTCCCTGCTAATTTGTTGGAAAAGATCCTTTACTTGTTCTGGATTAGCACAACCAATCGTATCAGAAAGTGCAAAATGCGATATCCCAAGGGTTTCGTGTAGTTCTTTCGCGTAATCAAGCACCAAGTGACTCGACCAAGGGTCTCCATAGGGGTTTCCGAAACCCATCGAAAGGTACACCATAACATGCCTATTCGCCCCTTGAACTTCCGCAGCAATGTGTTTCAAACGCTGCTTTGATTCCGAAATCCCCGCATTGGTATTGCGTTGTTGAAATTGTTCCGAAACCGAAAAGGGATAGCCTAAAAAAGCAATTTTATCGAACTTCAATCCTTGCTCAACTCCTTTTTCATTGGCAACAATAGCCAATAATTGGGTGGGGGTATCCCACTGTAAATGCGAAATAACCTCGGCAGTATCTTGCATTTGAGGAATTGCTTTGGGAGAAACAAAACTACCAAAATCCAATCGACTAAAACCGCATCTTAACAAGCTATTTAAATAGTTAATCTTCAACTCCGTTGGAATGAACGCATGAATTCCTTGCATGGCATCCCTTGGACATTCCGTGATATGGATCCACTTAGTTGACATGATGCGTAAGCGCTTGTTTAATTTGCTTGAGTAATCTAGGTCCCTCATAAATGAATCCCGTATACAATTGAACTAAGGTAGCACCTGCCTCCAATTTTTCCAGCGCGTCTTTGGCCGTATGAATTCCACCAACCCCTATTATCGGAATCTTTCCCTTTAGCCCTTGGTTCAAATAACGTATTACTTCCGTAGAACGTTGGGATAACGGCTTACCGGATACGCCACCATTTCCCATTTTAGCAAGTTTCTTTGGATTCGTTGTAAGTCCATCGCGGGAGGTGGTGGTATTCGTGGCAATAATTCCATCTAAATTCAACGCCAAAGCAATGGCAATGATATCATCTAATTGTGCATTATTCAAATCGGGTGCTATTTTAAGCGCTATGGGTTTGGGATTTCCCAAGCGTACGTTTAAGGCTTGAATCGACGAAAGCAAACGCTTTAAAGGTTCTTTATCCTGCAGTTCGCGAAGATTTTCCGTGTTGGGAGAGGAAACATTGACTGCAAAATAATCTACGTAGGGATAAAGTTCAGCAAAGACTATGAGGTAATCTTGCTCTGCTTTCTCATTCGGCGTCCATTTGTTTTTTCCTATATTTCCCCCAACGATTAAATTACCTCCTTCTTTTCGATTTTTTAAGCGTTCAACAACATCCAAGGATCCGTCATTATTGAAACCCATACGATTTATTATGGCGCTATCGGATTTTAAGCGAAACAGCCGAGGTTTAGGATTTCCTTGTTGAGGCATTGGGGTGACGGTGCCAATTTCAACAAAGCCAAAACCTAATTTCCCCATGGCTTCAAAACAGGAGGCATTTTTATCAAACCCCGCCGCAAGTCCGATAGGATTCTTGAAAGTCAAACCCCAAAGAACCACTTGAAGCCGTGAATCATCCTTCGGAGCAATAAACAATCGATTGAACAAGGGGATTCTCAGCGCAGTTTTAATGAAGAAAACCGAAAAATAATGAGCTCTTTCCGCGGGTAAAAGAAAAAGAAGGAATCTCGTAATTTTATACAGCATTTACATGCGTATTTTTCGACCTGAAAAATTTTTACTATTGGTTTTTATCCGTTGACGGCCGTAATCTTTATAGGTTAAGTTTTTAACAATGACAAAATTAAGTCGATAATAAGAATCGCGCTGTTTATTGTCACCGCGCTGATAACCAGCACCAAACCAGTTCATACCTCCCACCTGGGTAATGGCTGGATCTGAAGGATTCACAAAATATTGAGCAATCGGATCACTGTAATTTGCTGGGTTGGCACACACGGTGGAAACATCGTCCAAGTAATCAGAGAACACCATGTTGTAGGTGGCTTCGATACCAATTCTCCATTGAGCGCCCATGCCAACACGAAATCCAAAGCCCATGGGGACAGTAAAGGCGATGGGTGAATACGGTTTGCTTTGTCCCTCGGTCATTAACGGCCGCAATGCGTGCCAAGAACCGTCTGAATATCGACCTTTCGGATTGAAATACGTGGCACCGATTCCACCAAATACATAATATTGTTGATTTCTGCGTTTGGATCCCCGTTCTCCGGGGAGATTGTAGGTTGGTGAAAATTTCTCCACGGAAAATAATATCACCTCCAAACGCTGCTGAAACTCAAGCATCGAGCTTTTGAAATTCAAGTTTCGAGCTTTTCGGATAGGTTCTTCTGAATTTTTATCATCCCCACGAACCATTAAATAGCTGAGCATGGAAGTCGTAGCAAACATGGGGTGAAATCTGAACCTGTAGCCAATTCCTGCGGAATATCCTAATGCCTGCCAATCCCAATCACGTAAAGAGTAGTCGTAATTTGCTCGATCAGCCCCCCCCAAATCACCTAAAAATTGAGTAGCACCCACGTTAAATAGAAGCTCTTTTTTATTGAGCGACCAATTTTTTTGGGTGTTAAAATTGATTCTTTGACAAGCTGCGTAAAAACTGACAAGCAACATGAACAAAAAGCACAGTTTCCGAAACATATTGCTAAAGTAATAAAAAGTATTTAATCCCTTATAAAAAAGAAATTAAAATAGCAAAAATGAGGATCGATGAAAAGCCAATAGCCCCATAGAACCAGGGGCTATTGAAGGTGTACCTAGATGGAATTTGCTTTAAAATTTTCTCAAAATCCTGACGATTTTCTATTGCTGCTTTCGAAGGAATACTTCGGTCTATTAGCCATTTAATCATACGAGTTTATTTTTCGGGGTGTGTTTTGAATACAATTCTTTCAATTTATTTAATGCCCTAAAGGTTTTAACCTTGGCGTTATTTTCCGTTAATTCAAGGATTTCGCCAATTTCCTTAAACGATCTACGCTCAAAGAAACGCATCTCTATCAATTGAAGTTGCTTTTCTTTAAGCATTGGTAGAATTTTTAACAAAATTTCCCGCTGATATTCCTTCTCATCGATATTAAACTCTTCCATCACGATCCCCAATTGTAGGGAATCAATACTCACAGTTCGCTGTGCTTTTTTGTCACGAAAAGACTGGTTCAATTCGCTTTTTGCAATACGGTATAACCAGGAAGAAAATGGCACTCCACGGTGCTCATAGCGGTTGAGATAGGTTAGCGCTTTCACAAAAACACAGGATGTAATATCATACGCAATTTCCGCTTCGTCCACCCTTTTGAAGATGTACAGAAAAATACGTTCATGATACAATTTGTACAACGGGGCAAAATGTGCCGGGTTTTTCTTGGCGCGGTCGATTTGTGCGACTTCATCGAACAAAGGAACGTCTCGGGAGATTTGGAGAGAGGCAGACATACACTTAGATTTTAGGGGTTAAACAAACAGGCTTGCAGTCCTGATATTTCGACTAACGCACTAAAGATCGTTTAGTAACAAAAAACTTAAAAAGAAATTCGCAATTGAACCACCAAGTCAGATTTTCGGCTGCCATTGATCTGCTCTGCTCCTGAACTGATTATGAATCGATTATTGTATAAAAAATAACCATAACGAACCCAAAGATCACAATGCCGAAGAAAAGAATACCGCAGCAAAATATAGGCTCTCGATCCCTTGTAATAGTATGCAGGAACCGCAAACACATAAAGGGCATTGTTCTCATAGGAATATATTCGCGTGTCATAACTATCTGTGTCAAAAAGTGCATATCTCAAGGTTACGTCAAGTGGAGAGCTTTTAGGTTTCCACATGAGATCTTGTGTCATGATCATCCCTTTTTGAAATCCCTTACTGTGGCTGTTAATCGTTAAAAATTCAATTCTCGATTTAAACGTAAAGGCTTCGCTAATCACATACGACAGGTTTAGGCGATAATTGCGCTGAATATAGTCCTCAATCGGGGTAACTGCCCCTGCATACTGGGAACTGTTTTTTTGCCGAAGTTGCTGCCTAAATCGGATGTAAATCTCAAAAATTTTGTTCGGTTTGTAAATGGGCTGAAGAAGAAATTCATGTCCTTGACTTGGGGCATCCACTCCGTATTTCATCCAGGGAAATTTGAACAGGTCTACATAACCGTTCATGCTCCATTTGGAATTGAATTTCATTTTTATTCCGCTGTATAAACCGCGTTCATTCTGGGTATTGCTGCCCTCGGAAAAACCAGCATTGTAAAAGGAAAAATAGTCGCGCTGGTAATCTCGGTATACCAAACCAAAACTAACACGAGAATCCAAAGATATCAAGGCGCCATGCATCATGGCCCATCCTGAGTTCTTCCCACTTAAGGAATCATTGTAAGCTTTAGCCACTTCACCGAACAAACAAACATTTTTAAAATTAAAGGTATAATCGGTTGAAAAATTCAACTGGTTTTTCCCTCTAAAATCGAATTGATTGTACAATTTTTCCGCCTTTACAAAAGGTTTATCATACCCTTGGTATATTCCGCTGGCTCCGATTCGAAATAAGCCAAGACGATAATTCACATTGGCCCCTGCAATGTTTTCACGAAGGGTATTTCTTCGCCCGCAGCACCTCGCATAAAACGGTTTTCATCCACGGAAGTGTAGGCCTTCAAAGGAACTGCCGTTCTTTTTGATGTAGCGATGTCGGCAGTTTTTCCGAAAGCATAACTCGACCAAAATCCAATACCTTGCCCAATCTGCACTTGATAATCGCCTAAAGCTACCCCTCGAATATATTTCCCCCCTTTAAAAAAGGCATGGGCAGAATAAAAATCAAAACCGTTTTTTTGTGCACCTTTGAAAAACTGTTCTCCGGGGTCTTTTTCACCGGTAAATCCGATACTGATATTCGTTTTGTACGTATAGCGAAATCGTGTATAGTAATGACCACTGTTTCCATAATAGTAGTTATTACTGGCGGCCCGAACGCTGTCAGATACTTTCGCATACCCTGCTTTTTTTTCAACTGTGGGTTGAAAACGCAAAAACACATCGAATTTCCCTTGCCGCAACGCTTCTTTTAAACTAATATGAATATTGTCTAATTTATCGTCTACCCTAACAAAAGGACGAACCAACTGTATCGTTTCCAAATCCCAGAAGGTCAAGCTTTGCAACTCGTACAACGTAATGAATTTTCCGAATAACTTTCTATGACGTATTAGATCTGAAATTTGAATGGTCGTTAATAATCCCAAGTCCTCCAATTCGCTCCCGTCGGTATCGTTCAAATTGATTGGATTCTGGTAGAAATAATTGAGTTGTTCAATAATGTTGGTTAAATCGATATTTTCGGATTGATACCGTTCGGAAATAAATTCGATTCTCTGCTGAATAATTTCGGTTTTGTCTTGACCGAACAAAGACGCCACACAGAATACCACTAACCCTATAGTTAAAACGAGCGACCTCATTTTAAGCGGTAAGTAAAGGATACGTTAGGAGACCAACCTACCAGTTGGGTATAAGCGGAGCCAAAGTCCAAGAAATAAAGGTTTTTAAAACTACACCCTACCCCAGCATTTAATTCAATGGGATTCGTAGAAAATCCAGTTCTTAAGGCTACGGTTTTTGCTGGTAAATACTCTAAACCGACTTTCCCACGCAATGGAAACTCCACGTTTTTCTCGGCTTCTGCGCACACCAACAATTTCTCTGAAAAACGATACGAAGTTCCCAAACGCATGACCGTCGTTAACCGATCCTCTTGGTATTTACTTAAAAGGGTTCTTGAAATGTTGAATACCGAAAATCCAACATTCCAACCTTCCTTAATTTTAGCCAACACCCCAAGTTCTCCAGTTGCTTTCAACACATTTCCATAGCCTTGTCCTAAGCGGATTTGATGCACATTGATTTGGGTGCCAATGGAAATTAAATCGGTTAAGGCAATGCTGTATCCGATTCCCGACTTCATACTTCTAAATTGGGTATAACCAAACACTTGAGCTCCGAAGGATAGCACGCCCTTCTTTAGAGGTAATGCAAGCGCTAGGGACTGCGTTTGAAGTTCTTTTAATAAAAACCGATTCTCATACGAAATACCCGCTCCAAATTGTTTGAGTCCTGCATTCGCGGCAGGATTATGATGATATGCCCAAACATCCGCCAATGTTACCGAGGCATCTCCCATGGCACGAGACCTTCCACCGGCAGGCGCCCAACCTTGTGCGAACATGGAAGAGAGGCTAAGACCACACCCTATCACCCAACCTACAATATTTCGAAATTGCATTTTAATGCTCATAATTCCCTGCATAGTTAAGATTTTTTTTTCAAAGCCGAATCCTGAACCCAACTCGATTAATAATAAGTTAATGTTAAATGGTTTGGACAAATCATGATGTGTTCCTATTTGTCAAATGAAACCCGTGAATAAGGATGCACAACTTTGCTTACCTTTGAAATTAAATTTGCTTATGGAAGCATGGATTGAACAACTCAAGAAAGAATATAAATCATCGACTTTACCCGATTTTCAGGATTTAGTTGAAGGATTATCCTACTCCTTTTCGGATCAAATTGAAGGTTCAACCGATAGAGAATCCTTGATACTCCATCAAGTTTCCACCTTTCCCTTAGCTTACCATTTCGTTACGGATGGAACCTACGGTCATGACACCATCATGCATGATTTAATGCATGGTTGCGAAGGACTACTCATCGAATGGAACGAAAACCCTGCCTTTCAAAACCTGTTCGAAGACATTAAATTTGAGTACCTGCGAACGGTCATTTCCTTACCCAAGGAAGTGGATTTATTGCCAGCAATTCGTTGGATCGAAGCCACGAATCCCGCTAACTTAACCTTAGAATCGGAAGCTTTGGAATTGCCTGCCAGTTCCTCTTCCATTGCTTACCGCATTTCCGGTTTCAACGCATACGCTGCAGGAGCAAATGCCGCTCAGGAGCTTTCCTATGTTGCCTATGAATTAAGTCAATTTTTACAGCAAAAAATCGATCGTCCCATCACCCTCGAAATGGGCATTGGCGAACATTTTATTGTTGAACTAGCCAAATTCAAAGCCTTAGATTGGCTTGTCAATGCTTTATTTTCGTATCACGGTCATCAACCTTGGTTAAAAGTTCGTTGCAAGACGGGGTGGCGCAACAAATCCTCCGTGCAAGTGCATGACAACCAAATACGCCAGACCTTTGAGGCCGTTTGTGGCATGCTTTCTGGCGCCCATGAATTGTGTGTTACTCCCTATGATCATGCGTACGTAGGACATAGTGCCAATTTCGTGCGTCGAATGGCATTAAATACTGTTCATATCCTGAGTCTTGAAGGGCAACTGAACGGAGAAAAAACAGCCATAGAGGGAAGTCCAATCATTGCCCATCATGCCACTACCCTATGCAATTCGGTTTGGGATTTCCTGAAAGCTGCAAGCCCCGAAGAAGCCAAAACCTTGTTATTATCCGCCATGGACGCCACGCTTATCCAACGAACTTCAACGCTATCTAACTTTCTAAAACCTGAAGGTAGGATAACTGAAAAGAAAAAACTTTCCGGAATTTATGGGCGTGATGCGGTTTATTTCGAAAATCTAGCGATATGAAACATTGGTCTGATTATTTAAACACCCCTTTCATAAAACCCAACCAAGAACTCGGTTTTTCAGGAATTGCCCCCTTTCGTAGAGGCCCCTATGCCTCCATGTATACCATACGGCCTTGGACCATTCGTCAATATGCCGGATTTTCTACCGCCGAGGAATCCAACGCTTTCTATAAAAGAAATTTAGCCGCCGGACAAAAAGGATTATCCGTAGCCTTTGATCTTCCTACCCATAGAGGGTATGACTCCGACCATGAACGCGTAAAAGGTGACGTTGGAAAAGCGGGAGTAGCCATTGATTCCATCGAGGACATGAAGCGCCTATTTGATGGAATACCGTTGGGAGAAATGTCGGTTTCCATGACCATGAACGGGGCTGTTATTCCGATTTTGGCGTTCTATATTGGAACGGCCCTAGAGCAAGGCGTGGCATTGGAAAAATTAGAAGGAACCATCCAAAATGACATCCTCAAGGAGTTTATGGTTCGCAATACCTACATTTATCCACCGGAACCATCGATGCGCATCATTGCGGACATCTTCGAGTATACCTCTAAATACCTACCAAAATTTAATAGTATTTCAATATCCGGGTATCACATGCATGAGGCGGGTGCAACCGCAGCCCAGGAATTGGCTTATACTTTGGCAGACGGGCTTGAATACTTGCGTACGGGTATCCATGCCGGACTGAAGATTGATGAATTTGCGCCGAGATTGAGTTTCTTCTGGGCGATTGGAATGAATTTTCCATTAGAAATTGCAAAGCTTCGGGCAGGTCGGGTTCTATGGTCGGAAATCGTTGAAAAGTTCCATCCGCAGAATCAAAAATCTTCCATGCTCCGAGCGCATTGTCAAACCTCTGGTTGGTCGTTAACCGAACAA
>RFQF01000291.1 GCA_009925805.1 Flavobacteriia bacterium
TCTATGTAATTTCGGAATTTTGTCTATGTAATTTCGGAATTTATGATTTTATTGCAATCATAATTATTTGATTATCATATAATTAAAATGATTAATTAACGATTCATTTTTTTATAGATTATTACAAGTTTTAAATGGTTTTTTTTCGTTTTATCCGCATTTCAAATCCATCCCAACAAGATCCTGGTCACATCACATTTTTATAAACTTCATCTAACTGTTTTCCAACGGCTTCGTAGCTAAAATGTGTAAGGGCATACGTCCTCAATGCGCCGGCATCAAAGGATTTACCGTCCAATAGGGACTTCATGGCTGCCACCAGTTGCGCCTCGTTGTGTGGTTCGATTAAGATGCTGTTGTGTTCGTTGGCAAATTCAGGAATGCCATTCACCCGCGTGGCAATGACCGGTACACCACTCATCCATGCTTCCGGTATCACGCATGGGAAATTCTCGAAATTACTGAACAAGACCAAGGCCTTACACATGTGCAGAAACGACGCGATTCCTTCGGTCTGCATGGTATCATGAAAAAATGCCTTCGTATCGAGAATGCCGAGTTCATTGGCTACTATTTTTGCCTCTGAAGCATCGCCATCCGTAATGATGTGAAATTCGAAGTCGCGTTCTGTTTTCGCTAATTCAGCCACCGAACGCAAAATCCCATGTACGTTTTTTGCTGCTTCATATAAGGTAGAAATGTGGACAAAGCGATTGACATTGCTGCTTTCTTGCGATAAGGTGAAGATGTTCTCGTTCACCACATTCGGCAGCACCTGGTACGAAACTCCGGTCAGTGTTTTAATGCGCTCTCCCAGGTTCGCGCTCACCGGCAACACCCTGGCTGCGCGTTGATACACCGGCAGCATGCGCTTCAGCATCCACTTCGCGTAGGCGTTGGGGCCTTCATGCAAGCCACTGGCATGCTCTGTAATCACCAATGGCGTACTTGGGAAATGCTTCTTCACCAATAAACCCAAGGGGAATACCACATTTAAATGTACAATGTCTGGTTCGCCGACCAATTGACGATAGGTGGCTACTCCCAAGGCTACCGCACTTCTCCAGCGCATATATTGTCGCAAGCGCTTAAAAAGCCCAGATGCTCTCGGATAAAACACTCGGATTTCGGTGAGTTTATCACGCTTAGTTTGTTC
>RFQF01000292.1 GCA_009925805.1 Flavobacteriia bacterium
ACCCGCTGTCCCTGAAAATACGTCGCCGCATTTGGGTCCAACAACCGAAGCACCTTCGAAGGACTTAAGCCTTCTACACCAGGATTAACATGTGCAAAATTTTCGGGATACCGTTGCATGCATGCCTCCAGCACCTGCGATTGAAGCTCCGGGTTAATGCCCAGGGTTTCATAACACGTATGCAGCATCATGCGCCGTTCGTGAAGGTTGGCGTGCTGCATCATTCGGTGAAACAAGGAATGAAACCGCTCCCAATAGGCGTGATCAAAGCCCACTTCCGCAAAACGATACAACAAATAATAAGCGTAATAGCGAATTTTCGGAAAGACATGTACGGGCGCCAACGCTTGCTCGTCATATAATCGGTTGCGGTAGAGTATGGCGCCAAGTTCGGCGACCTTTTTCCACTTTCGCTGGAAAAAATAATGCCGCAACAGCAATGCATTAGCAAAAATATACGCCTGGAGTTCCGCGAGGGATCTTTCCGGGTTCAACGGATTTAGGTAACAATGCAATCCAAATTCGTACTGAGGAATGGTGAAATCGGGGTCTGCCATCAATTCGAAAAATCCTTCACGAACCACCGGAAGGCAGCTGAATTTCTTAAAAAAAGCAATATTGGAATTCGGGTTTTGTTTCAGGATATTGTAGATTTCCTCGCCCAACAAGTGTTTTTTTGGTCCGATAAATCCTCGGAAAACTGCTCCAGGAACGGATAAATCGAGTTGAAATCCTTGTTGTAAATGCAAAACCGCAAGAGGCTTTTGTGGGCATGATGGGGTGCCGTAATCCCTGACAATACCTGAAAAGAATACAATTCTTGGTAAAAATCACAAAATTGGTTCCAATCGCTGAAATCGATGAACTGCACCAACAGGTCCAGGGTGTGTAAATAGGGCTTGTTTTCATTTTGTGGATGCAAGAAGATGCGGTAAAGGGTGTTGGTAGAAACGGCAGTTTGGGACTTTCTCAGCATCAGCAACCTCAGTTGTTCGCACGCATTTTTGTTCACCAAACGGAAATTAACCTGCGCCTCAATCATCCATTTAAGACCTTGCAAAAGATAATCGCTGAGCGGATAGGCAGGACGCGGCATCGAAGGGTTTATGACGAAAATAACCAAAATCCTCAGGAGTAGGC
>RFQF01000293.1 GCA_009925805.1 Flavobacteriia bacterium
CATACGTTCGCCACTCCCATAAATTCCTGCGTTCTCCCAAAGAATTCAACGAAAAAGATACGTCACTTCCAACACTGGCCATCAGGTTCCATGAATATCCGGTAGCATGAACCCCTACCGCAAGCGACTGCTGATGGGACCCCAATGCAATACCTAGCTTCAACCCAAGAAACGCACCTTGAGCGTTCAAACAGTTGCCCAAACCACAGCAAAACAGTAACGTCCCAAAACCTTTTACAATCACTTGCCTTTCAATTCCATGGCTTGTAACGTATTCCTCATCAATGAGGCAATCGTCATAGGTCCCACACCTCCGGGCACCGGGGTTATCATACTGCACTTAGGAGCAACATGCTCAAAATCTACATCCCCCACCAATCGCCATCCTTTGGGGGCCTGAGGATCTTCAATTCGCGTAGTACCCACATCGATGACCACGGCGCCTTCTTTAACCATAGAAGCTGTTACAAACCCGGGTTGACCAACCGCTGCAATAATGATATCTGCCTGAAGGCAAAGCGCATCAAGGTGCTGGGTTTTTGAATGGGCTAACGTCACGGTGCAATTCCCTGGATTCGCATTTCGACCAAGCATGATGGATAACGGCATCCCTACAATATTGCTCCTACCAATAATTACGCAGTTTTTCCCCTCGGTGATAATATTCTTCCTACGTATCAGCTCTAAAATTCCTGCAGGGGTTGCAGGAAGAAAGCCGGGGACATGAATCACCATGTTTCCTAAATTTCGCGGATGGAAACCGTCAATATCTTTTAAGGGATCGATGGCTAAGGTTACCTTTAATTCATCAATATGTTGAGGAAGTGGCAATTGTACGATGAATCCATCAATGCTACGATCTTGGTTTAAGGAGGCTACTTTGGCCAATAAAATCTCTTCAGATACCGAGTCGTCGTAACGGATGAGGGTGCTTTCAAATCCAATTTCTTCACAGGCCTTAACCTTATTTTGAACATAGGTCATCGAGGCGCTATCATTACCTACCAGCACCGCTGCCAAATGCGGAATTTTTTTACCGTTTGCCTTTCGATCTTGCACAGCAGCCTTCAATTCATTCTTTATTTGCAGGGCAATAGCTTTACCATCGATGATTTCCATAAGGCAAAGATAACCAATAAT
>RFQF01000294.1 GCA_009925805.1 Flavobacteriia bacterium
TGTTGTTGCTGAAATTGCAGAGGCTCTCGGAGAAATTAAAAATGACATCGTATTTGTTGGGGGTGCGGAGGTGGTTGCCACAAAAGCTTCAATTGCCTTTGATGGATGTTAAGATTTAATAAATCGTTAATTACGCTGCACTACCCTTCCACAATTTGACCTGCGTTTAGTTTAATGTAACCTTTAAACGTGTGTTCATGAAAATGAAATCCATTTACCTACTACTTCTGCTCAGTTTAAGCTTATTGGCTTGTAAGAAAACTTCCCCTTGTCCATCATCAACCTATTATACTTCAAAAGGAAACCTACTTGTATTGCAGTTAGGCGAACGCTTCGAAGGGGCCTACGAATATGATTTAGCCTATAACTCATTAAACAACGATTCTTTACCCTTAAGCTTTGAATCCTATCTGGGTCCCCAAGGCGACGTAACGAACTTACGGGTTTTACCAAACCCTGTCCCGATTTTCCGGCTTTTCGCCAATACCATCCAATGGAATACCCCGGTGATTGATCCTACCAAACTTCAGCAACTGCCCGTTTCATATCCCATAGATACGTCTGCAATTCAAGCCTTTGGAAACCCGGGAAATCCGAATTACCCTCACCTCTGGGAGAAAATTTCCAAGCTTGACATCGTGCATACCTATCGAAAAGCCAATCCGAATGCTCCTGTAACGGTAATGAAATTGATTACCACCAGCTATAATCCTGAATTAGGATTTAGCATTCCATCCACAAAACACCTGATTTTTTTAGTAAGGTAAGTATCTAACCTATTTCTCCAAATCCCCAAACATGGCCAATATCGCCGCTTCATTGGGTGCGCAAATTCCGCGTTCGGTAATTAATCCCGTCACTAAGCGTGCTGGGGTTACGTCAAAGCCGTGATTCACCGCTTGGGTCGTTTCCGGGCAGATCAAGACGGGTTCAATGGCTCCCGCGGCACTTTTTCCAATCACATAACGTACCTCGTCTTGGTTTCGTTCCTCAATTGGTATTTCTTTAAGTCCATCCCGCACGGATAAATCCAAGGTGGTTGAAGGAAGTGCTACATAAAATGGAATCTTGTTGTCGAATGCTGCCAAGGCTTTGAGGTAAGTCCCAATCTTGTTGGCTACATCCCCTCGACGGGTGGT
>RFQF01000295.1 GCA_009925805.1 Flavobacteriia bacterium
GGATTGTATCGAAGACCACAGCAAATAAAATTCCAATGAAACTGATGCGCATTATTTGTTCGCGCGTGCAATGATCTCCTCCACGACGCTTGGATCTAACAGTGTACTGGTATCTCCCAAATTCGACACATCACCTTCTGCAATTTTTCGTAAAATTCTTCGCATGATTTTACCGCTTCGTGTTTTAGGTAAGCCCGGAACCACAAGAATTCTATCCGGTTTAGCGATTGGACCAATTTCCTTTGAAACGGTATTCAACACTTCCGTTTGCATGGTTTTCTCATCATAAGAACCCGCATCCAAAATCACATAAGCAAAAATTCCTTGTCCTTTAATGTCATGCGGATATCCTACTACGGCACTTTCAATGACGCGCTCGTGCATATTGATGGCATTCTCCACTTCAGCCGTTCCAATGCGGTGACCACTCACATTCAATACGTCGTCTACCCTACCCGTAATTCGGTACATTCCTTCGGCATCGCGCATGCATCCATCCCCCGTAAAATACTTGTTAGTATACACCGAAAAATAGGTCTGGCGACAGCGTTCATGGTCGTTGTATGTTGTTCGAATCATTCCTGGCCAAGGAAATTTAATGCATAAGTTTCCATTCACCTCATTCCCTTCAATCTCCTCCCCTTGGTCATCCACCAAACAGGGTTGAATTCCAGGTAAGGGTAAGGTAGCATAGGAAGGCTTCGCAGGCGTAATTCCCGCCAAATTGGAAATCATAATTCCTCCCGTTTCGGTTTGCCACCAGGTATCTACAATCGGACAGTTATTTTTCCCAATGTGGTCATCATACCAATGCCACGCCTCTTCGTTGATGGGTTCTCCCACCGAACCGAGTACCTTTAATGAACTCAAATCCTTTCCTTCAATGAATTCCGTACCGAATCCCATTAAACTTCGAATGGCGGTTGGTGCGGTATATAAAATATCTACCTTGTGTTTAGCTACGATTTCCCAAAACCTTCCGGCATCAGGCCACGTGGGAACTCCTTCAAACATCAAGGAAGTTGCTCCGGCACTCAAGGGACCATAGATGATGTAACTGTGCCCGGTAATCCAACCGATATCTGCCGTACAAAAATGTACTTGTCCGGGTTGATATTGAAACACATTT
>RFQF01000296.1 GCA_009925805.1 Flavobacteriia bacterium
CACCTTCGCTCTGGAACCGGGTCCTGGAGAATCCTTTCAAAAGGTTTACCTCCAAATTGACGGAGGATTATCGGCCTGCGATGCTGCACTGGCCATGGAATGGCAATCCGAAACCGGACTTTGGGTCAAATCCATTTATCTCAAACAGGGTTTTTACGATTACCAGTACCTCACCGGCCCGGAACCCTGCAGCGCCGTTGCCCTTGAAGGAACCCATGCCGATACCGAGAATGACTACGAGGTCTTGGTGTATTACCACCCCCCAGCCGGCATGGCCTACGATCGTTTGGTGGGCTACACCAAGGTCAATTCCATGGGCCAGCGAGGGAGGTAAAAAGTGCTCTGCTGTTCGCTGCCTTTAGGATATTGATTGAATTATTACTTTAACTTTTTTCTTTAATTCCGGGATATCGAATTGCATTATTTGCCACATCAGGGTACTGTCGATGCCGAAGTATTCATGAACAAATACATTCCGCATTCCTTTTAATTGGTTCCATTCGATTTCCAAAAACTTCGTTTTGGTTTCTTCTGAAATATGGCTGCTGGCTTCTCCAATAATTTCTAATTGCTTGATGCAAGCGAATCTCATCATGGAGTTATTTAAAAACCCCTCAAGGTCCGTATCAACTAAATATTTTTCGATTTCATCAATAGCATTCACGATATGATTCAAACGTGCCTTATCCCCCAAGCTACCTTGCATAAATTAACGCTTTGTCTTGGTCAATTTGTTGTTTGACTTCTTGTGAAAGTCCGTTCGAAGAAACCAAATCAACTTTGGCGTCAAAAATTTTTTGAAGGTCAATTTGCATTTGGACAAATGCAAGACCTATTCTTTGGGAATAATCCAAATCCACCAGAATATCAATATCGCTTTGACTATTGGCCTGGCCCCTTGCACAAGAACCAAACAAATAAGCCCTCAGAACCGGTCGGTTTCTAAAAAAATCCGTAAGCTTTTCTATTTGACGTGAATCTAAGGTCATTGAGCAAAGTTAGGAATTTGTTGCCAAACATGGCCTATTCAAAGTAGTTCGTTGGCCAAATTGGCCAATTCGGAGCGCTCCCCCTTTTCGAGGGTGACGTGGGCAAAAATCGATTGACCCTT
>RFQF01000297.1 GCA_009925805.1 Flavobacteriia bacterium
CGCAGGTTACAATGCACGTAGCGCCAGCATCCGCAACACGATCAGCAATCGCTTGGGCAGAAAAACCTCCAAAGATGATTGAATGAATCGCACCAATACGGGCACAGGCTAAGGTAGCAATGGCCAATTCTGGAATCATTCCCATGTAAAGGCATACGCGGTCTCCTTTTTTAACCCCATGATTAAGCAAGACCCGAGCAAATTGATTCACTAGGTGGTGAAGTTCCACGTAGGAAATGGCACGAGACGCTTCATCGGGATTGTTGGATTCCCATATAATTGCTGTAGTATCCCCTTGTGTAGCTACGTGTCGGTCTAAGCAATTTTCGGTAATATTGAGTTGAGCTCCATCAAACCAGCGCACATCAGGATCGGAGAAATTCCAGTGCAGGACCTTATCCCATGGTTTTTTCCATTGAAAATTTGCTGCGATGGAAGCCCAAAATTCATCGGGGTTATCCACGCTGTGTTTATAGGCGTCTTGGTACTGTTGAAAGCTCTGGATTTGATATGGATATGACATAAATTGGTACTTAGTTTTCCTAAAATTAATTAAATCAGTTCAAATCCTGTTATAAGCCACGCAAAAGCGCGTAACTTTGTACCAGTTGCTTTAGCGAAGCAATACGTTCTTTGGGGTCGACATTGGATTTGACAGCGATAGCGGCAGTCAGGTGTCAGCATGCAGAGGGTTGTGGTGAACCTCTTAAATATCTTGTCACAAACAATAAATGACAATACGTCATACGCACTTGCTGCTTAATTAACGGAATGTTAGTTGGCTTAATTCAACTGAAGCACAGTAGGTTGAACAAGTACCTTCGGTAGGCGACGGCCCGTTTCGCATACCAATCGAAGGTTCATCCCATCGGGCTGGTAAACGTGAGGCTACTAAGCGGTTACGAGAACTCAGTGGCTAAGTCCGAGACCGGGTGTTCCTGTCCAATTTCGGATCGAAAATTAATCAGGAAATAAGCATGTAGAAAGCTTGAATTCCCATTGTTTGGACGAGGGTTCGAACCCCTCCGACTCCACTCTGATGAAAGCAGCACCCTTGGGTAGCTGCTTTTTTTTGTTTCGAACAAAGCGTGCTTTCGTGAGAAAAAGAAA
>RFQF01000298.1 GCA_009925805.1 Flavobacteriia bacterium
GACAACATTACCACATTTTCTGCAGGGGATTATGCCTTTATGGGTTCATTTGCCAAAAACCTCAAGGTAACCGGATTATCGGTTGGAGGCACCGTAAAAGTGATTCGACGTCAGGTTGGAAATTTCGCCAAATCTTGGGGCTTTGGGTTGGATGCAGGGGTGCGTTACGAACGGAACGAGCACTGGCGCTTTGGATTGGTAGCCCGGGATGTGACTTCCACTTTTAATGCGTGGATTTTTAACCTGTCGCAAGACATGCAGCAAGTTTTCTTGTCTACAGGAAATACCCTGCCGACCAACGGGCTGGAACTTTCGCTTCCAAGGTTTATTCTGGGCACAGCCTACAGCCATTCTCTTGGAAAAAAAGAAAAGGGTTTTTCGATGTTAACGGAAATTGATGTGGACCTTACCACCGATGGAAAACGCAATGTGCTCATCGCTGCAAATCCAATTTCTTTGGATCCACACTGGGGGATAATGTTGGGTTATAAAAATTTGGTCAAAGTACGTGGTGGGATTTCCTCCCTTCAACAATATCATTCGTTTGATGGAACGAAACGGTGGGGACTACAACCCAACCTAGGACTCGGTATAGGTATCAAAGGATTTAATCTGGATTATGCCTTTACCCGTCTTGGAGCAGCTGATGCTGGATATTACACCCATATTTTTTCCTTGAAATTCAACCTTGCTCAACCGAAGAAAAAATAGCCTATGAAACACCTACTACCTGCGTTGTTTTTATTGTTTTTAGGTTCACACGCCTTCTTGGCTCAAACCTTTGGGAATGAATGGATCAATTACTCCCAGAAATATTACGCTATACCGATTACTCAGACGGGAATACACAAAATCAGTTATCAAACCTTAATCAGTGCAGGCATTCCGGTAAACAGTATACCCTTGAATACGTTTCAAGTTTTTGGCCGGCAAAAAGAACAGCCCCTCTACATTCCGGATAACTTCAATAATGTGTTGGATCCGGGGGAATTTATTTATTTCTACGCCGAACAAAACGACGGTTGGTTGGATTCAACGCTTTATAACAACCCCTCATGGTTAGGAAATCCGAA
Organism: Flavobacteriia bacterium; assembly: GCA_009925805.1. Taxonomy (GTDB): domain Bacteria; phylum Bacteroidota; class Bacteroidia; order Flavobacteriales_D; family Crocinitomicaceae; genus UBA952. The sequence goes on from RFQF01000298.1 coordinate 1,074, forward strand.
ATACAGTTTGTACAACGACACCATCCGTTATTTTGT
>RFQF01000299.1 GCA_009925805.1 Flavobacteriia bacterium
CGTTACTCCACAATCCGGACATTGTAATTCTCGATGAACCTACGACCGGTTTAGATCCACAAGGAATTATCGAGGTTCGAAATTTAATCCTGCGATTACGCGATGAACAAAATAAAACCGTATTGCTTTCTTCGCATCAACTTTCCGAGATTGAAATAATTGCCAACCGAATGGTGATCATCAATCAAGGAAGAACGGTGGTAGAAGGGGAGGTGCAGGGTCTGTTAGCGAAACAAAGCCTTAATTTGGAAATTACCGTCGAAGATCCCCTGAAAATGGAAGCTGTCTTTTCCGAGAAGTTTCCCGAACTTGCCTTTCGGTTGCTTTATCCAAAAACCTACCATGTGGAATTACATACCGACCAAAGAAAAGAACTAATACAGCACCTAGTGGAAGGGGGAAGCGGTGTAAAGGCCGTGATTCCCAAAAGGAGCTTGGAAGATTTTTTCATTAAAATGACCGAGAAATAATGCTTCGGAAAAACACGTATAACGAACTGTTGAAAATAGCTACAAAAATCCGGAGCTATATTGGAATAGGAGCACTTACCTTGCTTATTTTAATTGTGCTTTTCGCCATGAAAGCGGATGGAAAATCCTATGTGGGTTTTGTTACGGCATCCTTTGAACAAACCTTAAGTTTCAATGGGAAAATCTTGAATGGAAACTTGATAGCCTTCATCATTCTGCAGATGCTGATTGTACATGTGCCCTTGCTTATTGCATTAGTGACAGGGGATTTGATTTCGGGGGAAGAGGCCACGGGTACGGTGCGCATGCTTGCTACGAAACCCATTTCACGCACGGGCATCGTGTTATCTAAATGGTTCGCAGCTACGATTTATACCTTAATAATGACGTTATGGTTGGGCTTTTTGTCCTTGTTCGTTGCCAAATGGATGTTCGGTACCGGGGATTTGATTGTGTTGAATTCCGAGGATTTGTTGGTGCTTCCTGAATCCGAGTTAGCTTGGCGCTTTGGGCTTTCTTTAATGATCGCATTTCTAGCGCTATGGACGGTAGCTACCCTCTCCATGGCCTTTTCAGCCTTTGCCAAGAACAGTGTCGGCCCAATTGTTTCTACCATGTCCGTCATTATTTTGTTTACGA
>RFQF01000300.1 GCA_009925805.1 Flavobacteriia bacterium
ACATTCCAACCTTTGATCAACTCACTTACATGGCTTTTCCGCGGGCCATCGCCCTCAGTCAAGCACTGTGGTGTACGCATAAACCAAGTTATTCCAGCTTCGAAAAAGCCTTAAAAACACATCATATACCTCGCATTACAGGTCCCGTAGTGGATACCTACGTTTCCTTAAGCTTCATGAAGCCTACTCCCCTTTTTGAACGCGAACGCGAGGGTATTTCCTTGCAATTCAGTTTCAAAGACACCAATGAATCGGTGGTTGTAAGTTTTCCGCAGCGCGAAGAAGGAATTTGGTTGTCACAGGGAAAAAAACTGTATTTTCGACGTCCTCAAAAAAAATTACAACAACAGAAATTCATGTATTTCTCAACATGCTGTGCGGACTCCTTGACCATCATTGAACACCAAGGATTGGGTGCAAAAGTTTCTTACATTACACCTCCCAACAGTCGCTATAATTCGGGTGATTTAACCTTAGTGGATGGGCAATTTGGTGCTCGACCTTGGCGAGGATTCCAATGGGTAGGGTTTGATACGAACGTCGTGGAGCTGGTCCTGGAGCTTCAGAAACCCACTAAAATTACGGCCATTGACCTCGGATTTTTACATGAACCCTCCTCTTGGATTCACCTACCGAAAATAATTATGGTCTCCACAGACCAAAAAAAATACCAGGAGTTTACAGTAAATGCCCAACGCTCGTCGTTCAAATTACGAACAAAAGCGCAAAAAATTCATTTAAAAATTATTGGAATGCCAAGAATTCCCGAAGGGTTTCCGGGAGCTGGAAACGCACCTTGGATTTTTATGGATGAAATTATCGTTCGATAATTTTAACTACCTTCATATTAAACTTTTACTATGTCCACTCGAAGATCGTTTATGCATCATTCGGCCGCACTCCTTGGAACTGTGTTTGCGGCCACTGCCCTAGACCCCTGGTTACATGCCGCTGAGCATATTCCCTCTTTGGATTATTCATCCACCCCAGAAATGGACGATGACGATTTTTGGGCGTGGGTTCGATCATGTTTCACAACCTCATCAAACATTATTAATTTGAATAATGGCGGCGTTAGCCCACAACC
>RFQF01000004.1 GCA_009925805.1 Flavobacteriia bacterium
GGGGTAAAGGTGTAGACGGTACTTCCACTGGCAGCGGTGCTTATCGTAGCTGGCGACCAAGTTCCGTTGACGCCATTGTTGGAGGTCAGGGGTAGGGCAGCCGGAGCTGCGCCCTGGCAATAAGGTCCGAAAGCGGAAAAGGTGGGGCTGGTGTTGGCGTTGACTACTACGGTTTGTGTGGCGTTGTTGGCGCATTGACCCGCACTTGGGGTAAAGGTGTAGACGGTGCTTCCACTGGTAGCGGTGCTAATGGTTGCAGGCGACCAAGTTCCGCTGACGCCATTGTTGGAGGTCAGGGGCAGGGCAGCTGGAGCATCTCCTTGGCAATAAGGTCCAAAATTAGCGAAGGTAGGGTTCGTTGGAACGCCGTTGTCGATCAACTGCACGCTGTCGTTGTCACTACACCCGCCCGAACTCACCTGCACATGATACCACCCGGAACACAGGTTGGACAAATTAGCCGTGTTTCCAAGGACTTGTCCTTGGGCATTAGTCCATACATAGGTGTAGATACCGTTACCTCCAGATGCGGAGGCTGAAACAGACCCATTGCAAGCACAAAATGCATTAATGCTGGAAGTATGCGCGATTAAAGGAACAAAAGGAGTGCAATTATTGGTCAACGATTGAATGTAGGCCGTATTCGCCGCATTGTTTCCAGCTCCAGGGGTTTCAAATGCCGGAGAGGAACCGCTGGACCAATTGTTTTGCAAATAGGGATTATTGCTTGCACTGTTAAAATAGTAAACAGTGGCTGTGGCAGGGCCAGCAAAATAAATTATGGTATTGCTGGTATTGTTTCCCCAACTGACCGAATGAGCAGGAATGTTAGTTGCGAAAGGAGCGTAAATTTGATAAGAATCCCCCCCATTTGCCATTCCAGTATAACTCCAAAGACCACCACCCGCAACCCATCCGCCCACGGTATATGTCAAAGGAGCAACTGCCGAGGGATTGTTTGCGTTTCCTTCAATCAACGCCGAGGAAGCAGGCAGGATCAAGCGGCAATTGCCATCGTTCATGCTTACATCATTTGCGGGAAGCGAGGCGTTGGGGTCGGCATCGTTGTAAACCACGATCAGCGTACCTACAGGAATGCACGACCAAAACGATGAATTCGAAAAACGAAGGGATCCTTGTGCTAATCCTACACCGGAAGTTGAACCGGGAGTAAAAAAACCATTGTTGTCATCGAAAATCCATCCGCGGAGGTCCAAACAATTGGCGTTGGCTTGACAAGGATTTATAGCTCCCGTCGGAATAACCAAAAATTCTACGTATTCCTTTGAACCCGAGGGACCTTGAGAAATTTCGTTGATAATCAGGGTTTGAGCATTTGAAACCGAAAGCCCTAGGAAAAGGATTTGGAAAACAATACAAATGGAGAAATTGTACCTTTCTTTCATCACCTCAAAGGTACTTGATTTTCAAAAGGTTCAATACCTTTGAAAGCGAATCTAACAATAATTTAATGTCGGAGAATGCCAGTTGCTTGCCCTGGAATGGATGCTCAAATGGAATCCCAAAGAATACGTTGAACAGGACCTTGATTTTTTTGAACACTTGATTTTAAATAAGTCCTGGTGGGATACCGTTGACGGAATTGCACCGAATCTGGTAGGTAAATTTGCTAAGCGATTTCCAGAAATTGCACGTTCCAACTTCGAGTGCTGGGAAAAACATGAATCTCTCTGGCTTAGAAGAGCTTGCTTGATTTTTCAATTGCGCTATCGAATGGACACGGATTTACCGAAGCTTCAACATTGGATAAGGTTGTTTAAATTCGATAAAGAATTTTTTATACAAAAAGCCATTGGATGGAGCTTGAGGGAGGTTTCAAAATGGAACTCGGAATGGGTTAAAAAAATAGTTGTGGAGGAACAACTCCAAGGGTTAGCACGAAGAGAAGCCTTGAAGTATACCTAATAACACAAGTTTACTTATTTTTGAAGCATGAGAAGTTGTGGATTAATCGTTGGTTTGTTGCTTTGCGTTACGTATTCCCTAGCTCAATACCGTCCAGAAAATGGAACCCCCCCCACAGAATTAAAAAAAATCGCCCTAACGAAGGTGGATGTTTACGTTCGACCGGGAGAAAAATTAGAGCAAGTTACTGTCTTGATCGAGGGGCAGAAAATTGTGCGGATTGGAACCTTTATCCCTGTCCCAAAAGAGTACCTCGAGATCGAACGCGAGGGGTATACCGTAGTTCCCGCGTTCATAGAAACTCATTCGAGTGCCGGAACCGAAAAAGCCAAATCAACCTATCAAGGATATTTGCCACAACTGGAATCGAGCAAGAATGGGGATTACTATTGGAACGAAGCAATTCACCCCGAAATACGCGCTGTAGAATCCTTGAATTCGGGCGATTCGCGGTTTGATGAGCTAAAAAAACTGGGCTTTGGGTTCGTTACTCCCATCCAAAATGATGGGTTAGTGCAAGGTACAGCTCCCTTGATAGCCCTAGGAGCGAAAAAACCCAGCGATTTTGTGCTTCGACCCGATATCTCAAGCCATTTTTCGTTCAATAAAGGGGTTTCACAACAAACCTACCCCTCCTCACTTATGGGGTCTATCGCATTGATGCGCCAAGCGTTATACGATTTAGCTTTTTTTAAATACCACAAGGATGCACCCTTGGGCAAACTTTCCATGGAGCCTTGGTTAACTTCTGACCCTTTACCCACCTTCTTTAAAGTCAACGATAAGTGGGACATCCTAAGAGCACAAAAGATTGCGCAAGAGTTCAACCGCTCCTTCATCTATATTACCCGAGGGGATGAATACGCCATTGCCGACCAATTGAAAACATCGAACCCTCGTTTAGTGGTTCCTTTGAACTTTCCAAAACCCTTCGACTTAAAGGATCCTTACACCGCCAAGGAAATTCCTTTGGAAGAATTAAAGCATTGGGAACTAGCGCCGTATAATTTTATTTTTCTAAAAAATCAAGGATTGCGCGTCGCGCTGAGCAGTGAAGGAAGCACCTCCACTTCCCTCTGGGGATCCATTCGTTCGCTCATTTCGCACGGGGCGAAAGTGGAAGATGTTTTGGATGCTTTGACCATGGCTCCAGCATCGTTTTTAGGGGTAGATTCTTTGGTCGGTTCCCTCGAACCGGGCAAATTGGCGAGTTTCGGGCTTTACGGTAAAGACCCCTTTTTATACGAATCCGAAATGTATGAAATGTGGTCTTTGGGAATTCCGGAAAATGTAAAACCCCTAATTTCCAATACGCTCGGTAGATTCAATCTGATTTTGAAAAATCAACGCTTTGAAATGACCTTGGTGGGTGACCCCAAAAAACCCACGGTTTCGCTGCTCGAGTTAAAAGACATTTGGGATGCGAAAATTAAGATTTATAAAAAAGACACCGTAAAAACGTCCGTAAATTTTTCCAATACCGAACAAGATGTAACACTACAATTTACGTTAAAGGAAAATCAACAAGTACATCCTTACGTATTGCGAGGAAAAATTGTAGGTAATGGAAGCGTTTGGGAAGGGGATTTGATATATCCCGACGGAAGCTGGGGGCAATGGTCCGCAATTCGAAAAGCCAAAGCGACGGATACATCGGGAAAAATCAACCTGGATAACAGCCCGCTTCCCAAATGTTGGTTTCCTAACATGGCCTACGGCTTTGAGGTATTACCAAGTGCGGTAAATACGGTGTTTGAAAACGTTACGATTTGGACCAATACCGAGGCAGGAATACTTCAAGATGGTTTTGTAGTGGTGCAAGACGGATTGATTTCTTATGTAGGTACCAACCGTCCGAATTATCCACCCAATGCTCACATCATTAACGGTAAGGGACTGCATCTAACCTCAGGCATCATCGACGAACACTCCCACATCGCAATATCCCGAGGAGTCAATGAGGGAGGACAATCTATTTCGGCGGAGGTGAGTATTGGCGATGTTGTTTTTCCAGAAGATATTTCCATTTACCGACAATTGGCAGGGGGCGTTACAGCGGCCCAGCTACTCCATGGTTCAGCAAATGCTATCGGTGGGCAATCCGCCCTAGTAAAATTGAAATGGGGAGTTACACCTGAAGCAATGAAAATAGATCAAGCTCCCGGGTTCATCAAATGCGCCCTAGGGGAGAACGTGAAGCAATCGAATTGGGGAGAGCGAAATGTTATTCGTTTTCCACAAACACGCATGGGCGTGGAACAGGTATTTTATGATGCCTTCTACCGCGCAAAAGAATATAAAAAACAATGGGAAGCCGTTGCTTCTTTTGGTGCTAATTGCCCGCCGGAAAGTCTACCTAGAAAAGATCTTGAGTTGGAAGTAATGGCCGAAATTTTGGATTCCAAAAGGTTTATCACATGCCACTCTTATGTGCAAAGTGAGGTGAATATGCTCATGAAAGTAGCAGATTCCATGCGGTTTAGGGTGAACACCTTTACCCACATTCTAGAAGGATACAAAGTGGCGGATAAAATGAAAAATCATGGAGTGGGTGGTTCCACCTTTGCCGATTGGTGGGCTTACAAGTTTGAAGTCAACGATGCGATTCCCTACAACGCGGCCTTAATGCACCAACAAGGGGTAACTGTTGCCATTAACTCGGACGATGCCGAAATGGGCCGACGCTTGAACCAAGAGGCAGCTAAAACCATCAAATACGGGGGCTTGAGCGAAATTGAAGCTTGGAAACTCGTAACCCTCAATCCAGCCAAACTGCTGCATCTTGAACACCGAATGGGAAGCGTTTCCTTGGGCAAAGACGCCGATTTAGTACTTTGGTCTGATAATCCGCTTTCGATTCTTGCAAAGGTTAAGCTTACCATGGTGGACGGAATTGTCTATTACAGCGAAGAAAAAAATAGCGAATTAGCCCAACGCAACCAACAGGAGAAAATGCGATTGATGGTTAAAATGAGCGAAAATTCCTCCCATACCGAGGCTAAACGAAGTTTTTTCCCAAAAAAGAAGAAGTTCTTTCATTGCGATACCCTTGGGGAAGAAGGAACAACCCTCGAAAACATGCATTGATGAAAACCATTTACTATTTACTTATTTCCTTAAGCCTCTCTTTAACTACCCAAGGCCAACGCATTTTAATAGCCAACGGTTACCTTCATCCGGTGGAAGGCCAAGAAATTACTTCAAGCCTTATTGAGATCGAAAATGGAAAAATTATTGGCATTAAAAACGCATTGAGTGAATCGTATAACCTCAAGGATTGGGATACGGTAATTGATGCTACCAATCAGCACGTTTATCCCGGATTTGTGGCCGCAAATAGCACCCTTGGTCTTACTGAAATTGATGCGATTCGTGCTACCCATGATTTCGAGGAAGTTGGGGTATTCAACGCGCATGTCCGTGCGCAAGTTGCCTACAATGTGGAATCCAAGGTGCTCGAAACGGTTAAATCGAACGGTGTGTTACTCGTACAAACTACCCCGCGAGGTGGAGCAATTTCCGGAAATTCTTCGATTATGACCGCTGCTGGCTGGAATTGGGAAGATGCAACCGTTTTGCGTGACGACGGCATGCATGTAAATTGGCCCGATGCCTCGTGGCATAATAACCTGAAAGGCGAGGACAATAAAGCTGAACTGTCCTACCTCGAGGAAATAAGGCAATTGCAAGCTTTTTTCAATTTGGCGCAAGTGTATAAGGAAGAAGCGCCCGATGCCTTGGATTTGCGCCTTGAAGCCATGAAAGCTTGTTTCGAGGGTAAAAAACGGACCTATTTTCATGCAAACAGTGTAAGACAACTCTCCGATATTCTAACCTTTTGTGCCAATATTCCTTTGAAGTTTCCCGTGATTGTTGGAGGAAATGATGCTTATTTGTTAGGGCAACGGCTCGTGGATTCCAAGATTCCAATCATGATTGAACGCATTCACCGTTTACCGGACCATGACGATGATCCCATCGACCAACCTTTTCGGCTACCAGCACTTTTGGCGAATATGGGGGTTTCTTTCTGCCTACAAAATGCCGGAGGAATGGAAGCGATGAATACCCGAAATTTGCCCTTTCTGGCGGGAACCGCGCAAGCATATGGCTTGAGCGAACAAGAAGCACTTCGATCAATCACGCTTTCTCCTTGTGAAATTATGGGGATTGATCAACAATTCGGTTCCCTAGAAATCGGAAAATCGGCCACACTCTTCGTGTCTAAAGGACCTGCCCTGGACATGAAATCCAACCAAGTTACCTGCATTCTGATACGAGGAAAAATCGAAAGTGTCCGAAACTTTCAAGAGGATTTGTTCCTCAAGTATCAGAAAAAATACGCTAAAGCAAAAAATTAAAACGGTAAATCGTCGGATTCGTCGCTCGTACTGTCGAGCGGACTTCCTTCCTGTGATCTAGGTGCTCCCGAAGGGATGCCAAAATCACTGGGATTTGGAGTTTGAGGAGCTGATCCCGAACGCTCGATTCTCCATGCCTCAAGGGAGGTGAAATATTTTAATTCCCCTTGTGGACTCGTCCACTCTCGGCCGCGAATATTGAATGAAACGTCCACTTGGTCGTTTAATTGAAACCCATCCAACAAAGGACATTTATCTTGGGTTGCTTGGAATAAAATGTCTTGAGGATAATTTCCATTCGAGCTATCGGTAACGACAAATTCGCGCTTTGAAAACTTTTCAGATACTTGCTGGGTAGGATTAATTACCTTAATGCGTACGTTTTTTAATTGAAATTGACTCATAGTTTAAAATTAATGATTAAAGCTTAATAAAGTTAACCAAGCTTCTTGAATGCGGTGTTCTTTTAATAACTCTTTTGCTTTCGTATGCAATGCGATTTCGATTTTAGCAGCATCACCTCCATTGTTTAAAAACAACTCATTCAACGTTAGGAGCTTGTATTCATTGACTTCAGTTTCGTCGGGTAGGGTTTCTATACCGGCCAATCGCGCTAAATCTTCCGGGTTAAAAACGACACTGTTCAGCACATCGGATGGAAGCGCGTCGAAACCAATGCCGCACGTGGTAATCGGTTTTTTAATTTCGAACAAACTTTCTGCATTGGCACGGCAATACCAATCGCCACCCATGCGCGAAACCAAATCTATTCGGAGCGCATCGATCATTCCATCAGCATCCAAAACGCTTTCCTCTAAATGCATTTTTTTAAGTTCACAAATGATCAAGTTTCCTGCCCCGCCCTCGACCCCCAACTCAACCACCTGATTTACTTTACATTCAAATTGAACCGGAGATTCTTTAACCCGAAAGGGACGAACCAATTCCGAAGGAATCGGGGTTAAACCCGCTTTTTCAAATTCGCTGGTTCCCTGTGGGTAGGGCGAACTGGCCAAGCTAACGCGTTCAACTATAGAGAAATTTACAACATTAATTACCACTTCAGGAATCTCTTTGACATTATGATAGGTATCCTTCAACGTATTCGTTCTTCCGGAGCGCGCAGGAGAGAAAATCAATATAGGTGGATTCGCGCTGAAAACATTGAAAAAACTGAAAGGAGCCAGGTTTTTATTGCCGTCTGCGTCCAAAGTTGAAGCCAAAGCAATCGGCCGCGGTCCTACCGCACCCAAGAGGTAATGGTGAAGGCGCTGAACGGTTAAATCTTTTGGCTCGAAGGAAATCATGAAAACAAAAATACAAAAGTTCAAAGCGCGAATTTTGGTCCCTCAGCCATCTTATCAACAAAAAACGTATTTTAGTACTTCATTATACCATGAAACGATTGCTCATTACCTTGCTTATTGCCTGTACCTCGTTTTCATCGATGGCTCAGAATGCGAAGGACGCACAAGGAAAAAAGCATGGAAAATGGATTCTTCGCGGGAAAGACAAGCCCGGTTCAGGGTATTCCGACGAAACCATCGTAGAACAGGGAAGTTACTCGCACGGACGCAAAACCGGTGTTTGGATTAAATTCCACAAAGACGGTAAAACGGCAAAATTAAAAGGGAATTACATCAACAACCGTCCAAGCGGCAATTACAGCCGATATTACGCTAATGGGAAACTGAAAGAATCCGGATTCTTTAGCGACGAAAAACAGCAAGGAACCCTCACAAAATATTATAGTAACGGACAAATATCCTATCAAGCAAGTTTTGGGCCGGAGGGGAAGGAAAATGGAACAGTAAAACATTATTTCGAAAACGGGAAAATTCAAGCGGAATATACGCTTTCAGGAGGAAAACTCAATGGAATTTACCGACAATACAACGAAAACGGTACGGTGAAATTTGCTTACAACATCGTCAATGGAAAAATGGTTGAAACGATTAAAAACAATACGACTAATTCAGAAAAGGTTAGCCCGTCAGATTCCGAAGAAACGCCTCCTGTAGTAAAAAACCCAATCACGAAGGGGGTAACTTTCTTTGCCGAAGGATACAACAAAGTGTATAACGAAAACGATGAAATTTGGCTGGATGGAAATTTCAAAGGGGGCCAATTGTACGATGGAAAAGTTTATGTTTACTCCGCAAATGGATTGCTTAAGCATATTAAAATTTTTAAAGAAGGTAAGTTTCATTCATTCAGTCAAAACTAATATCTCATGAAAGTTTATGTTTTTCCCGGACAAGGCGCTCAATTTCCAGGCATGGGAAAAGAACTTTTTGACGGCAGTCAAATTGCCCGAAATCGTTTTTCCCAAGCCAATGAAATCCTGGGTTTTGATATTGCTAAAATTATGTTGGAAGGCAGCGAAGAAGAGCTTAGGCAAACCAAGGTAACCCAACCGGCGATTTTTTTGCATTCTACCCTGTTAGCGGAAGTACTCGGAACGGATTTTATGCCCGACGCCGTAGCGGGCCACTCGTTAGGGGAGTTTTCGGCCTTAGTTGCCAACGGATGCTTGAGTTTTGAGGATGGATTGAAGTTGGTTTTTGCTCGTGCTTTAGCTATGCAAAAGGCGTGCGAATCAACTCCCTCTACCATGGCAGCAATTCTAGGTCTGGAAGACGCGTTGGTTGAACAAATTTGTCAGCAAATATCGGGTGTTGTCGTTCCGGCAAATTACAATTGTCCTGGACAGTTAGTGATTTCAGGTTCGATTCCGGCCGTAGAAGAGGCATGTAAATTACTTACTGAAGCAGGGGCTAAAAGAGCATTAATGTTGCAGGTTGGGGGCGCATTTCATTCCCCACTCATGGAACCTGCACGGGAGGAATTGGCCTCAGCGATTGAATCTACCGCCTTTGCTCATCCACGATGTCCTATTTACCAGAATGTGAACGCAAAAGCCGTGACCGATCCGGTTGAAATCAAACAGCATCTTTTATCCCAACTGACGGCCCCGGTGCTTTGGACACAAACCATGCTTGCGATGGAAAAAGCAGGTCTTACAGAAGTCATTGAGGTAGGGCCCGGAAAAGTACTCCAAGGACTATTCAAGAAAATCAACCGCGATTTGAATACCTCTTCGGCAAGTATCGGTTAGGTTCTCGGTTAATTGTCGTTCGAGCTATAAATAATAAAAATAAATTCCATGAAAAAAATAATACTATCATATATCCTTTCTTTTATATCGTTCTTTTATTTTGCACAATCTGTTACGGGAGATGCCCTTGGAACGGTAATCGATTCCGACACGAAACAGCCCATGGAATTTGTAAAAGCAATCATTCTAGATCAGGGAAAAAAATACCAAGCCATGACGGACGCCGATGGAAGATTTAGAATTAGTTCCATCCCTTCAGGGAATTATACGCTGTTTTTGGTTTTTGGAAGCGATACCTCTAAAAACTATGCGATTGAAGTTCCCATTGAGTCTTACGCTAATATCGGAACCGTAGCATTTAGTCCCGTGGGTATTAGTAAAGACGAGGTGGTGGTGAAAGAAAGATTGAAACTTCGAATGGGCGAGCTACCGATGCCGGAACTTACCTTCAAGGAAATTGCACACAATCCTAACAAATTCAGCATTGCTACCATGGCAACCCAATTGTCTTCAGAAGTAAAAATAGCCGATGATGGTCAATTGATGTTCCGAGGAGCCCGAAAAGGCGATATGATTTATGTGGTGGATGGTGTCAAATTACCGGAAGTTTATAACCTTCCAAGCTGTGCGATCAATCGAATGACGGTTTACACGGGAGGACTTCCCGCGAAATATGGAGACACACTTGGAGGAGCGATTGTAGTGGAAACGCTCGGTTATTTTGATTTGCTCCGTCAGCGGAATTAAACTGTTAATAGGTAACCTGCCAAAGGAACAGCCCTTGCGCAGGAACCGACTCAGAAGCTTCACATCGATCGCGCTTTTCGAGAATCAACCTCACCTCTTCCGGGGCGATTTTTTCTAATCCCACATCTACGAGTGTTCCAACTAAGGCGCGCACCATATTGCGCAGGAATCGGTTTGCACTTACGGTAAAAATGAATTCGTTCGCATCTTCTTCCCAGCCAATTTCAACGATTTCACACAAGGTTGAGGCTACATCCGAATCATGTTTGGCGAACGAGGCAAAGTCGTGTTTCCCTAATAAAAAAGTACAAGCCAGATTCATGAGCTCCACGTTCAAAGGACGTTCCATGATCCACCGAAAAGGGTAATCGAAAGCATCCTTGGTTTTTCGGATATAATAGCGATACGTTCGACGTTTTGCGTCAAATCTTGCGTGCAGTGAACTCCTTGCAGTCGCATGTACCACAATGTCGTTGGGCAGCATCTTATTGAGTTTATATACAAGCTGGTAGGTATCGCCTGTAAAACCATCAACATGGGCAAAATACTGTCGCGCATGCACTCCGGTGTCGGTTCTACCACATCCAACTACAGCCACAGGAATATTACTATTTAAGCGGCTCAAAACCGTTTCTAAAGCACCTTGAACTGTGGGTTTTTCAGGTTGAATTTGCCAGCCATGGTATAGAGTGCCGTTATACGACAATTCAAGCATGAGTCTTGGGATTTCCACGTGGTAAAGGTCGTTTTTTTCTTCGAATGAGCAACGTGCAACATCCTTCATCGTATGGCAATTTGTGGTTCCGTTGATTTTGTTTAAGGATTAATGTAACTTTGTTACGCGAAAAAAAGTATTGTTATCAAAAACGAAGTGAGGTTCTATCAATTGCTTATCGTGTCTCTTTTTTCTCTCGCGGTAACTTTCATGAGTTCTGTGAGTGCACAGTGCCCTTTTGCTCCCACGGTGAATACCATTTCTCAACCTAATTGTTATAACAATTTTGGCGTAGTGAATGTATCCGGTTTACCCATAGGAAATTGGACTTTGTACGCTACTCCAGTCGCAGGATGTGGTGGTGTACCAGTTACGATTTCGGGTACCGGAACCACCTCACCCATGACGGGCCTCACCCCAGGTTGCGGTTATACATTTCATTATGACCAGGCATCGCCTGCTTGTACTTCGAATCAGTCAAGTACGGTAAATGTTTCAACCGTCCCATCGCCTCCAAGCACCCCCATAGTTTTATCTATTAATCAACCAAATTGTCCTCCAGGTGCCACAACGGGTTGCGTACTTTTAGGTAATTTACCTTCCACAGGGGCATGGTTTATTAAAGCAATCGGGCCTTCTGGGCCTCCAGGAATTATCACATCAAATTTACTTGGAACTACCCATGTGGTATGTGGATTAGGAACAGGACTTTGGACTTTTACGGTTACACGAGTCATAGATTCATGTGTTTCCGCCGGGGTGACGGTCAACATTGTGGCACCAACTAATCCTAACCCACCAACTATAAATCAAGTTACGCAACCCTCGTGTGCTGCGAATTACGGCGCTGTTTCGTTCAACGGATTGCCCTCCGGAATGTCTTGGACACTTACCGCTTCGCCCAACCTTGGCATACCAAATAATGGTAATTTTACGGGTACGGGCACCAACGCGACATTTTCCAATCTAACTCCTGGAACATGTTATCAATTTACATTGAAAGATTCAAATAATTGTATTTCCAGTGCAACAGCGCCGGTTTGTATCAATGCCGCATTATCGGTTCCTCCCGCACCAACGGCCACTATAGTTCAGCCTACCTGTCCTCAGCCCACGGGTACCATTACGGTTACCAGCCCCATCGGGGCACAGTATTTATATTCGATTAATGGTACAAATTTTCAAATTTCGCCAGTATTTAGCGCCGTTTCCGGGGGGACTTACACGCTTTATGTTCAGCAGACCGGATCCGGTTGCACCACGCCTTCCGCAAGCACATATGTGATGAATCCTGCGCCTACACCCCCCGTAATTAGTATACCCGTGGTTCATAATGTTACCTGCAATGGCGCGAACAATGGATGGGCCGTTGGAAAGGTTATTTCTGGGGGTACACCACCCTTCGTGTATTCTTGGTCTCCCGTAAACATTGCCAATGATACTGCCACCAATTTAGCACCGGGAACCTATAATTTTGTGGTGGTGGATGCGCTACAGTGTGTCGTGATTCAATCGATTACCATAGGGCAGCCGAATGTTTTGGTTGTAGTGGGTGATTCAACACCTATTAATTGTGCCACCGGTCAGTTGGGCACCATGGATGTTACGGCTTCGGGAGGGGTACTTCCTTATACGTACACATGGTCTACCGGTCAAACAGGGATAGATAGTATTTTCAACCTAAATGCGGGTAATTATACAGTGATTGTTGCTGATTCCAATAATTGTCAAGTAATTTATGGTGCCACCATTGCCCCAATCAATAGTTTACCGGTAAATATTACTCCGGGAGATATTACTATCAACCCAGGTGTATCCTTTGCTGCCAATGTAACTCCTGGTTCCATTTTCACCTGGACACCAAGTCAGGGGTTGTCCTGTTCCAACTGCCCGAATCCCATTGTTAGTCCGGATACGACTACTTTGTATTTTGTGAATGTTTCCAACGCCAACGGTTGCCTTGGAATAGATTCTATGCTGGTTACGGTTAAATTGATTTGTGGAGAGTTTTTCGTTCCTACGATATTTAGTCCAAACGGGGTAGGTCCAGACGCGAACAATAAGCTCCAAGTATTTTGTAAAGAGGTTTGTGTTAAGGATTTTAGTTTGATGATTTATGATCGTTGGGGGCAAAAAGTTTTTGAATCCGTTGATGTAAATGCCTCCTGGGATGGGTTCTACAAAGGGCGACCCGCACAGGAAGGAAATTATGTTTTTGAATTAACGGTACAACTCTACGATGAATCCATTGTTCGTAAAACGGGCAGTTTAACTTTGGTAAGATAATGAGAAAGATTGCAACGATAATTGGTGCTATTTGCTGGTTTCTGGGAAGCAACCTGCATGCTCAAGATGTGCATTTTTCACAAACGGATTTTTCACCCCTAACCTTGAACCCAGCATTAGCAGGAGCAAGTGCCTCTTTCAATGGAATAGCCATGTATCGCAGTCAATACGGAAGTTTCGCGTCTCCCTACAAGACGTTTTTAGGTTCCTTCGACGGTCGACTTTCCGCAGGGTTAAAAAATACCAACGGAATGCTTGGCGCGGGACTCAGTTTCTTCAACGACCGAATGGGGGATGGGTTTTTCAATCAAACAACCATTGGATTAAATCTTGCCTATGCATTGAAAGTAAGTCGATTTAATAAGGTGGCCGTAGGCTTAAACTCTACCTTTGGGCAATGCGCTTCCAACCCTGCAGTTGGGCAATGGGGTTCTCAATACGATGGTACTGGCTTTAACGCCTCCATGGCCAGTGGAGAGAACTTTTATCAGCAAAGCTTTAGTTATTTTGATTTAGGTGTAGGGGCGGTCTATACCTATCAAACCGATGTCGCGAATATCACAAACAGGGCAGATAAAGGATTTAGCGTTGGATTTGCGGCCTACCATGTAAATAATCCAAGATATTCCTTTTACAATTCCAGCATTCAAAATTTAGCAGTTCGTTATTCATGGTTTGCCAATGGGAATATTGGATTAGACAGAACCAATGGCGTACTTCAACCCGCGGTTTATTTTCAACGTCAGAAGAAGTCCAATGAATTACTTTACGGCGTTAGCTATAAACAGATACTTCAAAAGGCTTCTACGGAAACCGATAAAGTAAAAGAAATAGCCTTCAGTCTTGGATTATTCAGCCGACTTAAAGATGCACTTATTGTGAAGGCGATGGTTTTCTATGGCCCTTTTTCAACGGGCTTCGCCTACGACATAAACACCTCTAGACTTTCTTTAGTTTCGAATTTTAAAGGAGGTTTCGAGATGTTCGTTCGCTATAATGTGAATAACATCAACGGGAAACGTATTCGGGTACGATAGCCTCGTTATTTCAAGAAAGGGAAATTTCCCATGCTTAAATCCAATTCAAATAAATCGTACGAAAAGAAACCACTTTGATCGGCTACCGAGGCATAGATGGCTTTCTTATTTTGCCCTGTTAAACGGAAATGGGTGTCATTGTTGACCGTATTTACGGTAGCCCCTAAATTGATGGGTGCCGACCAAGTTCCTGATTCATTCACACAATAAAACACATCGTACCCACCATAACCCGGCAATTCATCGCTGCTAAAAAACAAATATTTCCCATCGGGACTCAGCCAAGGGGTTGTTTCGTTTCCTGGACTATTGATGGATTTTGGTAAAGGCGTAACCTCTCCATATCCTGTTTCATTCTTGCTACAAGTGTATAGATCGAGTCCGGAAACTTCCGCTTTACGATCGCTAATAAATACCATAAAATCTCCTGCTTCCGCCCCTTCCGTAATGCAAGCACCCCCTTCAAAGTAATCGGTGTTAATCCCTTTGCTGCGTATTAGGGATGGTGCTTCCCAAACTAAGGGATCTTCTGAACTTATTTCGAAGATGTCGGAACTTTTGGTGGTTTTTTCGGCTGAAGAGGTGTTTATAGTCATTAATGCATAGGTACACGAGGAATTAACATAGCTGAGTGCATCAAACCCATTGGTGTTTATTTCGTTGAAAAAAGCATAGTCCATTTCGTATTGTTGGGTAGACGGGTTCCAATTAGCGCGGTACATGTCTTCAAAATAACGCAAGTCATCTGGATTGAGGTTTTCACCTTTAGTTTCTGGACGCCGTGCCGTGAAAAAAAGTACTTCCCCGTTTTTTACGAGTATCGGACCATACTCGTCCTCAACAGTATTTATTTTAGGAGCCAAAGGTTTTCTTGCAAGGCTAATTCCAAGTTTTCGATCTTTTAAAACTAATTCGCATTGTTCCATATAGAGCGTTATGCCGAACTCCTTGGCTGTTTTAGCACCCATAATAATTGCCGCCTTTTTATAGGCACTTGCTGCGTTTTCTATATTTCCTAAACGATGGTTTATTTTTCCCTCTAGCTCGTAAAATGCGGCATCACCTTGTTCTTTTTCTCCCATGAATGATTTTGCACTATTCATGTACTGCTCTGCAGCAAGGTACGAGCTAAGATCGTGGTGGCAGGCCGCCATCCAGTAGTTTAATTTCCAATTTTCAGGATCGATGGCTTCCGCTTTTTTGAAAGATTCCAAGGCATCATTCGATCGCTCAGCATCGAAATATTCAATCCCCTTGTTTAAGAAACGAGTGAAATTCGTCTTTTGCGCTCCCGTAAGTTTTTTTTGTCCGTGAATCATGACGGTGGTCAACAGCGACATGATCGAAATTATAAATAGGTTTTTCATGCTCCGAATTTAGTGAGTTTTCACTTCGAACGCCTCGGTTCGGAATGTTTTTTTTTACAATATGTCCCGAATTGGCATGGCTACTTTTACTAACTTCGTTGAAAAATACCGCATGAATTCTACAGAAGATTGTACCTACCTCGTTCGTTGTTCGCTGATGAACGAATTATTCTCACAAGAATTCGCGGATACCCACCATGAAGGCTTAGAATCCGAAGATAATGTAAAGTATCAGTGGGAGGATGAATTCATGGTGCATCGCGTGGTGCGGGTTGAGCGCATGGATTCCGGAACCTATAACTTGTCAGGTATCCACCCACAAAACGGCGAATTTACCTACCCTATTCCTTCTATGCAACTCATCCACATGCATCACGCTAACGGTGACTATACCTCTTTGGCATTCTCTCGGAAATTAGTAAAAAGCATGGTGGAAGAACAGGAGAATGGCCAACCTTGCCTGTTGGTGGAATTGCACGACCATGAACCTTTTATTAACCCAATCTCGGGGGTGTACATTGCCAACAGTGAGATTCCGCTGGAATTGAAAAATGCTTGAAGTTTCGGGGTTAAGCTTAGATTACGGAGATCGGACGGTATTGAAGGGGTTAAACTTTCTTCTAAAACCCAACCGAGTTTACGGCATTTTTGGATATAGTGGGGTAGGAAAGTCCAGTTTGCTAAGGATCATTGCGGGGTATCAAGACCCCAAAGCAGGGAAGGTACATCTGAATGGAAAATGTTTACCCCTTAGTTCACAGCGCTTAGTGCCTGGGTTTCCGGAAATATCGCTTGTTACAACAGACAATCCTTTGGATTGGAATCATACCTGTGAAGAAAATATCCGCGAAGCCATTTTAGGTTGGTCCATCCCAAAAAGAACAGCACGCGTCCAAGAACTTCTTCAAGGACTGGGACTAACGGCCGTTAAAAACATCCGAGCCAAACGCTTGTCGGATGGAGAAAAACAACGGCTTGCTATTGCACGTGCCTTGGCAAATAAACCGGAATGGCTGCTGCTCGACGAACCCTTTGGACACCTTGATTTTTCGAATAAAAAAAAGTTATTGTTACAAATATTTGGGTTGGGTAATTACAATGTGCTAATGGTTTCCCATGATGTTCAAGATTTAATGGCGCATTGTGATCAGATTGCGGTATTGAGCCACTCCGGTAAACTCTCCAAGTTTGAAAAACCCTTCACCAAGTTTTTTAATCTGAAGCATCGAAAAAATGCTGAACTCCTAGGACCGGTAAATTCCTTAGAAGTGGATGGAATTAACTATTTATTTAGACCCACCGATTTCAAGCAATCCGTCCAGGGAGTGCCCTTAACGCTTACTTCAGTTTTTTTTAACGGAATGGTATATGTTCATTACTTTTGCTCCTTGAAGAACGAAGAAGTGGTCTTATATCACCAAGAACCGATGCCGAATTTCGTTAATATTTTGCCTTTTTATGCGAAAAAATAAAAAAATAAAGGCGCTTTTTACGTTGTTTAAGACGACCGTTTTATCATTTTTCGAAGAAAGAGCGCATTTGCATGCGGCTACCATTTCGTATTACACCCTATTTTCTATGATTCCGTTGCTCTATTTGACGGTAATCAGTTTTGGTTGGTTTTTTGGGGAAGCATTTTGCCTTCAGGTTATTTCGGACCTTTTTCAAAAGAACATTGGGTTAAAAGATATTCATGTTTTCACAGATTATATTAAAAACATCCATCAACAAGGAAGATCGTGGGTGTTGAATTCAGTGATGGTAGCAACGCTGCTGTATTCGTGCTCCGCTTTTATGGTATCCTTAAAGCATAGTGTCAATGAATTTTTTGATGTGGAGCAGAAAAATGAAGATAAAATGAACATATTCCTAGAATTATTAAAATTTAGATTCCTTTCGTTATCCTACCTTGCCTTGATTGCCTTAGTAATATTTTTACTCTATTTTCTTCAAATTTTCGCCTTTAATGTCTTGTCTTCTTGGTTCTCTTCCGCCCATTTTGGGGCGGTATTGATGCAGATAGTATTCTCCTTGTCCCTCAATTTCTCCATAATTTTAATGGTTTTTAAGTTTGTAAGCGATGCCAAGGTTTCATGGAATACCGCTACCAAAGGTGCCTTTTTTACGGCTGTTTTTTTATTACTAAGCCAGTTGTTGGTTAAGTGGTATTTAACCCGCTATTTCTTTTTAGGTAAAAGCGATTTGATTGGGTCAATTTTCATTTTAATGACCTGGGTTTTTTACTCTGCTCAAGTCATCTTTTTAGGAGCAAAGTTTACGTACATTTATGGCAAGTATAAAAACAATCATTCCAATTTTCAATGATGCGAAACGTAAGAAATAAAATTAATCCATGGGTTTTTTACTGTTTTTTGTTAGTCATCCTTCCCGCCTGCAAAGACACAGGCGTTTTGGTGAAACCTAAGTATAACACGACGCTGTTTCATGGACAACGCGGTGAAACACAAGTGAACGCCTTAAATCGGAAACAGGCCGAACGCGAGAAAAGCTTAGCCGAAGAAATCGAAAAGGCCGAGCAAGCCATCACCATGCTAGAGGAACAAAAGAAAATGTTTTATTCTATCGACTCCACCCAGCGCATCCAAGAAATAGATGATCAACTTCAGCGACTGTTATCCAGAAGCCAAGAAATTATCGCGGCCTTGAATTCCACCGACCCTTATTCACCCGAAGGACATGAAACCACTTTGAATCTCGCAAAAGAACTCAACGATTTGTTATATAAATACGTGGTTCCCATGGGAACATTAATTGCGGCCAACAAAGAGATTAAAAAAATTGCAGCAGACATTAGCTTCGAAACCGGTAGTGCCGTGATTAACCAAGAAGGTGTTAAAATGATTTCATTTCTGGTTATTCAGATACCCAAGGTACAGGCGATGAAAAAACGAGGGCTCAACGAAATTTGGAACTTTCACAGGCTCGAGCCAAAGCAGTAGCCTCGGAATTTGAAAAACAATTAGCAGCCTTAGCCGTAACATGGAAGTTAACGTACCGGATAGCCCACGATGGTAAAGGAGAAGAATTGCCGCCCTCCATCATGGAAGACAGCCGAAAAAACAACCCCAACAGAAGAATCACGACCGTGCGTATGGTGGTCGGGCCAAAAATACTCCTGTACAATAGCGGAGAGTAACTTAAAAAAATGAAGGAGGACGCCTAAGTTCGAGCTTCGCATCCTTGAATAAGTTGGAGGTGTTTCTTATGCTCAATAAAAAACTCTTATTTCCTCCAATCGGAATCCAATAAAAGCTCAACGCCCAACAATGCATATTACGGTTCAACGATAAATTCATATTTGTAACCCGTTGTGTTTTTAAGTCCACGTTTATATTTGTAGCTAAATTCCATCGCTTGCTGAACGAAACATCGCCTTGAAACGCCAAGGTTTGTACCCCCGACCCTTTGGATGGATTCGATACCGTCTTGTTGGTATTAACCGCACGAGAAATGACATGCGATATATTCAACTTCCAAGGAATGTCAAAATAAATAGCTTGTTCCGGGTGCAGCGTATAGTAGGTATAATCGGCATTCCATGCTTCCTGTAACTCGGCTTTTTTCTGTTCAATGAGTTCACGGCTTTTTTTCGAACTCAAGGTAAGCGTTGTATTAAACCCCGTAGAAAGTAATCGACCAAGACCCTGTCCGGACTGCAAAGCATAGGTTTTTATTGCCTTTCCTGTTGAATCATTCCACCCATAAGGACTGAACGAACCATTAGCAACAAAATTGATCCAAGTAAAAGGACTTACGCGTAAGTTCAAGGCAAGATCCGAAAGCGGCATCGAGTCTTTAAGAAAATCGTAATTTCCGCTTAAAGAAAATTGGTCCAAAATTCGAATTTTTCGGTATCCGGAAACGGTGTCTTTGGAGGAACGAACTTTCAATTCTAAGCTGTTATTTACTCCAAAGTTTAGCAACGAAGATGCTTGCGAATTTCCAACAGAATATAGGCTTCGCTCGAAGGGGGAAAATACAATCATACTTTGGTTAGGACCGGCGGCTTTGCTTACCAGATTGTTCAATTTAGGAACATAACGATATCCGAAAGTAGGGGTCATTAAATGACGCAAAACCGGTTTGTTTTTCCCTACAAAACGATAATAACTGTACAAAACCGTTGTTGCATTGATAGATGCATTGAATTCATTGCCAAGTCCTGTTTTTTGGAGGGTATCAATGACCGTGGCATTCGTGGCTGAAGCATAATTCTTATCGATTTGTTGGAAATTTACCTTGGTTCCGTAGGTCAGATTCGGGGAGATTTTAAGGGTGTTTTTCAACAAGCTAAAGGTAGTTTGTAGGCCCATTGCTTGACTCAATCCATTGAAAAACAACGCATTTATTTTTTGTAAATTAAAGGATTGCAAGAGGCTGTCTCCAAAGGTGTTTTTATTTTGTAGTTCGAGATTGTACGTAACGCCTACGCGCTGAAAGGCTTTTCCCCACTCGGATTTCGGAAATGGTACGAGCTTTTGAAATGGAAAAAAACGGGTAACATTTAAATTCAACACCGGAGCCAAAAGCGCGATATTTTTGGCCAGCGAATTTTGACGAACGGAAATTTTACTTCCTAGGAGGATGGGCTTTCCCGGGAAAACTCTGCTGAGGTTGATGTCCGAGTTGAAGGAGTTATTAAAATATTGAGGATTAATGGGGTCGGGGTTATTTTTGGCCGTATTATCAGAAATAAAATTCACCATAGAGTTGAATTGCCATAGGGGATTTGATTTTTGCTGTTTTGTGTGAATCCATGCAAGGGTGAACTTATTATTTCTTGCGTAGGAGGGAAATCCGTTGTTGAACTGCTGAAACCCGAGACTTAATTTCCCAGTGTACCCATAACGTTTCGCGTAGTCGAGTTCGTTGCGTATACCCCAACTTCCACGACTGTATACATTGGCATAAACCGAAGTTTGGAGATGCGGGTTGATAGGAATAAAATACCCTAAATTTTGCACGCCGAATCCGTAGGGAGAAGAAGGAATGAATTCTGGAAACAATATGCCGCGAGTTCGCTCTTTTTGTTGCGGAATAAAGGCAAAGGGTAATCCAAAAGGGGTTGGAATGCCGCTTATCCATAAGTTCATGGGTCCAGCTACAATGCGCTTTTCAGGCACAACAACACCTCGTGACAATTGAAAATGGTAATGCGGTTCCTCCTGATCGCAGGTGGTTAAACGGCCCTTTTTTAAATGAATGTCCTCTGTTGGATACCTTTTGGCTACCCCCATGTAAAAATAAAGCTCCTCTTGCTTCACCGAAAGTGCCTCTAAATACGCTTTTTTGGTGCGTGTATTCATGCGAAGTCTTCGGCAGGTAATTTTCTCGTTGCCGTCCGTAAATTCCGGATATTCCGACTCTAACCCAGCTTCACTGACCAAGGTGGAGGCCTCAATTTCATCGTTCGAAAAATCGAGCACGATGATTCCGGAATTAATCTTCGATGTTTGTGTTTCCACGTAGGCACCTCCGTACAAATACACTTTTTTTTTCGTAACATCATAAAAAACCGAATCCCGCGCTCCGTAGCGAACAATTTCATCCATTCCTGAGGCATTTTGGTAAACTGTGTCCGCGATGTTGCCCTGTCCCCAAAGGAAATTACACCTTATCAACACTCCTACGAAGAAAAAAAAACGGAATGGCATCAATTTAGGAAGGCGATAGGTTTATTTTTGAACACGTAATGCTGAATTGTACAAAACTATTAAAAAAAGTGGGCACTGTTAGGCTTCTGGCACTACTTATTTTTGTCCAAGGAACTATTCACTTGGGAGCTATTTATGGTCAAGTTAAACCGAAGACGGCACTGCTAAGAACCGTAGTCATTGATGCCGGACACGGTGGCAAAGACCCTGGGTGTCACGGTGGCTATTCTAACGAAAAAGATGTTTGTTTATCCATGGCGTTGAAACTGGGAAAATTAATTCAGGAGAGTTTTCCCGACATTAAAGTCAAATACACCCGAGAAACCGACGTTTTTGTAGAATTGATTGAAAGGGCCAATATTGCCAACCGCGCCAACGCGGATTTGTTTATCTGCATACATGCCAATGCGGGAAGCAACGTGGCCTATGGAACAGAAACCTATGTGTTAGGCTTGCACCGTACAGAATCCCAAAAAAAGGTCATGGAACGCGAAAATTCGATTATTTCCTTGGAGGACGATCAAGGAGCCAAGTACAAGGAATTCGACCTCACCCCGGATGCCATGATTGCTATTCAACTTCAACAAAATGTGAACCTGAATAATGCTATCAAGTTTGCTAGCGCGCTGCAGAAGGAATTCAACAACATCGGAAGGTATGACCGAGGTGTAAAGCAAGCGGGATTTTTGGTGCTGTATAAAACAGCCATGCCCAGCGTATTAATTGAGACCGGATTTCTAACCAATCCCAAGGAAGAAGGGTTTATTGGGAAAACGGAAGGACAGGATAAAATGGCCAATGCAATGTTCAAGGCCTTCAGCGCGTATAAGTTGGCTTTTGAAGGGAAAACAAGCACGAATCCGAGCGTTTCCCTGGATACTTCTAAAGTTGTTGAAAAGGACACCAATAGCAGTAAAATACCATCGAACGAGGTCTTTTTTTCTGTTCAAATTGTTTCCTCCGCGGATCGCTTAGATTTAACCTCTCCCAAGTTTAAAGGAGAACAAGTCCATGAGTACTTTCAAGATAATTTGTACAAATACTACACGGGGATTTTTGTAAAAGACCTCGAAGGAGCCAAAAAACATAAATCTTCCATGCAGGAAAAAGGATTTTCTAGCGCTTTTGTTATCGCTTTCTCGGAGGGTGCACGCATTAGTATTGAAAAAGCCCTTAAATTAGCAGAAAAATAAACCTTGAAGTTTTCCAAAGAAATAAAAGCAGGAGTAATTGCGCTTGTTTCGATCGTTTTATTGGTCGTAGGAATCAATTTTTTGAAAGGTTACAGTCTATTCGGCGGCGATAATACCTATAGCGCTTATTTTTCTAATTCCGGTCAATTGATGGTGTCAAGCGATGTTACCCTCAACGGAGTGATTATTGGTAAAGTGTTGGACATCGAAAATATTCCGAAAAATGTTCCAAACCGCCGCGTTAAAATAAAATTCAGCATCAGTGAATCGCACATTAAATTACCGAAAGGAACAATCATCGAATTAGGTTCTTTGGACCTCCTAAAAAAAGGATTGATTGTGAATTATCCCGCATCAGATGCACAGGGATATTACCGACCAGGAGATGAAATCCCAGGAAAATTAGCCGCAGATATGTTTTCCCAAGTTAAGCAGTACGCAGATCCAATTTCCCAAAAATTGCAAAGCCTCATGATCAACATCGATCGAATGGTGAGTTCCTTGTCGGGGGTATTTGATGAAAAAGGAACCAATAACATTGCATCTAGTCTGCATGAATTGAAATTTACCATCGAGAATATTGGAGACTTGGCCCTTGAGGTAAAATCTTTTGTGGCAGAAGAAAGAACGAAATTTGCCAAAATCATGGAAAACGTCGAGCAAATTAGCGCCAACTTGAAAAAAAGTAACGAGTCCATTAATCACATCATAGGGAATACGAAAAAAATTACGGACGACTTAGTCAGCGCGGATTTCAAGGGAACGATACTCGACGCCCAAACAGCCATTAAAAAACTCAACTTTGTCTTGGAAGACATCAACCAAGGAAAAGGAACCCTGGGTAAATTAGTCAAAGACGAAAAATTATACAACGAACTCGTGGAAACCAACAACGAATTGCAAGAACTGTTGGATGATTTACAAGCGAATCCCCAGCGCTATATCCATGTTTCTGCTTTTGGAAAGAAAAACAAAGGCCTTGAACTCACAAATCAAGAGGAAAAGAAACTTAAAAAAATATTAGACTCGATTCCTGAGTAATATGTGGTTATCCATCATCCTTTTTTCGTTGCTATCTCTGCTTTCTGTAGGCTTTTTTGCCCGCAAGATAAATGCCATTATAAAGCAAATTCAATTGGGCCGCGCTACTCCTTTGGAAGGCAGCAAGGCCGAACGCTGGAAAACGATGCTCCTGGTGGCCTTCGGTCAAAAGAAAATGTTTACACGACCTTTCGTCGCCATTCTTCATTTCATCTTCTATGTCGCTTTTATCATCACCCAAATCGAATTGATCGAAGTGTTTATTGACGGCTTCTCAGGCTCCCACCGCTTCTTTTGGCACGCAGGAATGGGCTCCTTTTATGCCTTTGTTATCAGCGCCATCGAAGTGCTTTCCGTCCTCACCTTTATCGCTACGCTCATCTTCTTTTCCCGTAGAAACATCCTTAAAATCCCTCGTTTTACCATGGCCGAATTGAAAGGATGGCCCAGGAACGATGCCAACTTGATCCTCTTGTTTGAAGTGCTGCTCATTCTGTTCATTTTCACCATGAATACCGCCGATGAGGCCGCCTTAGGGCTTTCCTCAATACATCTTATGGTTTTGCGGTAAGTCAATTTTTCGGTCCGGTGCTCGGCCAATCGGTAGGGAATGTCGAAACGCTTCACGTACTTGGTAAAATTGGTTGGTGGGGCCATTTGATTATGGTGTTGGTGTTCTTGAATTACTTGCCCTATTCGAAACATCTTCACATTCTCTTCGCTTTTCCCAATACGTATTTTTCGAACCTCGCGCCAAAAGGTAAATTCACCAATATGAAAAGCGTTGAGCAGGAAGTGAAACTCATGCTCGACCCCAACGCTGACCCGTACGCTGCTACTTCGGGTTCCGATGTGCCGCAGCGCTTTGGCGCCAAAGATGTTCAAGACTTGACCCGAAACCAACTGTTGTCGGCTTACTCCTGCACCGAATGCGGGCGTTGTACTTCCGTTTGTCCGGCAAACACGACAGGGAAGCTGCTCTCGCCAAGAAAAATAATGATGGATACCCGC
Source organism: Flavobacteriia bacterium (assembly GCA_009925805.1). GTDB lineage: Bacteria > Bacteroidota > Bacteroidia > Flavobacteriales_D > Crocinitomicaceae > UBA952. The sequence continues at coordinate 24,478 of RFQF01000004.1, forward strand.
GACCGATTGAGCGAAGTAGGAGAGAACAAACTGAACCTAGAAGACGGTAAATCCTTGTTAGGCGATTACATCACCCCAGAGGAACTTTGGGCGTGCACGAGTTGCAATGCCTGCGTGCAAGAATGTCCTGTAAATATCGACCCCCTTTCCATCATTGTGGACCTTAGACGATTTTTGGTCATGGAAGAATCCAAAATACCTACCGAATTAACAGGGATGCTGACCAACATTGAGAATAACGGTGCGCCGTGGCAGTTTTCGCCCACGGACCGCATGAAATGGACCGAAGAAAATTAATACCATGCAGTTGAATGTTCCCACCATGGCCGAGTTGACGGCCGCAGGAGAAACACCCGAAGTGCTTTTTTGGGTAGGATGCGCCGGGAGTTTTGACGATCGCGCCAAAAAAATCACCAAAGCCATTGCCAAAATTTTAACCCACTGTAACGTAAAATTTGCCGTATTGGGCACCGAAGAATCGTGCACGGGAGACCCCGCACGAAGGGCTGGGAATGAATTCACCTTTCAAATGCAAGCGCAAATGAATATCCAAGTCCTCAACGGATATGAGGTAAAGCGGATTGTAACGGGCTGCCCGCATTGTTTCAATACCCTGAAAAATGAATACCCAGAATTGGGAGGGAATTACGAAGTACTGCATCATACGCAGTTGATCCAAGATTTAATCAACACCGGTAAATTAGCGCTACAAAACGGCGGCGTGTTCAAAGGTAAAAAAATCACCTTTCACGATCCATGTTATCTAGGACGAGCCAACGACGTGTACGAGGCACCAAGAAGCTTGATCGAAAAATTGGATTCGGAATTTGTGGAAATGAAACGCTGCAAAACCAACGGTTTGTGCTGTGGTGCAGGAGGGGCTCAAATGTTTAAAGAAGCCGAGAAAGGGAACAAGGAAATTAATATCGAACGCACGGAGGATGTGCTTGAATCAGCCGCCAATATCGTGGCTACGGGCTGCCCCTTTTGCAACACCATGATGACCGACGGGGTGAAGAATTTTAACAAGGAAGCGGAAATTCAGGTGTTGGACGTAGCAGAACTCATCGCCAACGCGGCAGAATTATAGGCGAGCATGAGAACTTGGGTTTTTGTGGCAGAACGTTTTTTAACCTCGGAAGAAGCCGAAATAGCTCAGCAAGAACTGGATACCTTTGTGCAGGGTTGGCAATCGCATGGTACACCTTTGGAGGCCCATGCCTTTTGTTTTGAAAGAGCCGTCTTGGTCATTGCCGCCAATGAGGAAGCAGCTAAAGCTTCGGGATGTTCCATCGATAAAATTACCCATTGCGTTAAATCCTTGGGAGAACGTTTGCACGTCGATTTTTTTAACCGTTTTAAGGTGTTGGTGAAAGAATCTAATGAATGGAACATCGTTCGATTCTCCAGGGAACTGCATACGCATTGTATAAGTGCTTCCATTGCATCCCTGGATGAATTCAATGAAAAAGCCGGAAACTAAGTTCCGGCTTTAAACATTGGACACAATAAATCGGAGCTTATTTGTTTCCGAAGATTACAACAAGTGCATGAATTAAACCTGGTAAACCACAAAGAAATGATAATAGCAAATTCACGGTTACACGTTTTGTCCAGCTACCTTCGTACAAGTACATCGAAATCACGGTTCCAAATGGAACAAGGAAAATGAGTAAGATATAAACCCAATTTTCCGGTTGTGAAGAATTTACAGCCTTTGCCGAATTTGTATTCATTTTAGCAATAAATTTTGAGGCTTTCTTTTCCAAACGCTCCACTTTCCGTTCATTGGCTAACTCACTTAAAACCTTTTGATTGGAAGCAGTAGGTGTGGTTTTCTCCAAATTTCCCACAGCGTTGTAAGGATTAACGGCTAAATCGCTGGTAACCTCTCTATGAACTAGAACAGATGGCTGTTGAGTAAGGGTTAAAGTTGATTTCTCCGTTACAACGTTATTCTCCTCCGCGAGTTGCTGTTCCACAGTACCGAGTTCGCTCGTTTTTTTCTTATCAAACGATACACGGTACCCCCATTTGTCAATACGCTTGCTAACAGTACAAGAAGTTAATACGGCAATAACAACTACCCATAATACATTTTTTGTTTTCATAAAATTAAATTTAAAGTTCGTACGAAAATAGACAATTTTCATTTGTAAAGTGCGTATTTTGTCTTTTTTTCTTCGAAAGAATGGAATACACCTGGGAAAAAGGAAGGGAGATGAGCAATCCATCAATAGATCTACTTGTAGAGGAGATAAAAATATCGCCGATCATAGCAAAACTATTGGTAGATAGAGGGATACATTCCTTCCACAAAGCCCAACAATTCTTTCGCCCACAATTAAACCAGGTCAACGACCCGTTCTTGTTTCAGGATATGAACGCCGCAGTAGAAGTCCTCAACCAAGCCTTGAGCGGAAAAAAACGCATTCGGCTCTACGGCGATTACGATGTCGACGGCACCACCGCTGTAGCGATTTTCATGAACGTGCTCTTCGACAAGGCCGGTTCCTTGGATTATTACATCCCCGACCGCTACCGTGAAGGATATGGACTCAGTCCACAAGGGGTGCAAGCCGCCATCGATGACCAGGTGGATCTTTTCATCACCCTCGACTGCGGTATTCGTTCGGTGGAACTAATTCAACAGCTTCGTGACCATCATATTCAGGTGATTGTCTGCGACCACCACGAACCAGGAGCTGAAATGCCCAATGCGATTTTACTGGACCCCAAAATTCCAGGGGAGTCCTATCCCTTCAATGGCCTCTCCGGAGCAGGCGTCGGCATGAAATTATTGGAAGCCCTGCATTATACCAACAGGTGGCCACTGGAAGCATTGCAGGCGCAACTCGATTTGCTGGCCCTGAGCATCGCCGCCGACATTGTCCCCGTCACCGACGAAAACCGCATTTACGCTTATTATGGACTTCAACAGATTAACGCTGCCCCGCGACCGGCATTTTATAAAATGCTTACCGCCGCCAAACGTACCGGGGAGGTAAAATTAAGCGACCTCGTTTTTGGCATTGCCCCTCGAATCAATGCGGCCGGTAGAATTCGTTCAGGCCGGACTGCTGTGGCCTGCATGCTGCACCCGGTCCAGGAAGATTTAGACCAATTGATCCAGGCGATTGAAGCCGATAATCAAACCCGAAAAGGGCTTGACCAGCAAATCACCCACGAGGCCTTGGCCTTATTGGATAAAGAACCAAGCACCCGCTCCGCGAACGTACTTTATGCGCCAGGATGGCACAAGGGCGTGGTAGGCATTGTGGCTTCGCGCATTATTGAAAAATACCCTTTGCCCACCATCGTGCTTACGGAAATAGAGGGCGTGTTGTCCGGTTCTGCCCGAACAATCGGGGACTTTGATATTCATCATGCACTTACGCAATGTGCGCATTTGCTCCACCAATTCGGTGGACACCAACATGCCGCTGGTTTGTCCTTACCCGTGGAAAATTTTCAAGCATTTAAGCAAAAAATGGAGGAACTGGCCGCGGTTTATTTTCAAACCCATCCACGTCAGCCGGTGTTAACCTACGAGGCGGAACTCCCGTTCCAGGAAATATTTGGTAACGAATCGTGGCATTCCATACCCAAATTGCTGCGCATCCTGAACCAATTTGAACCGTTTGGACCAGGAAATGCCAAACCCTTGTTTGTGGCGCGAGGAATCTATGCCAAACAAATGACCGTCTTGAAAGAAGACCATCTGCGATTGCATTTGGTAGCACCGAATTTCGAGGGGGTATTGAATGGAATCGCCTTCAAAGCTGCCGAAAAAGCAGACCTCGTGGCTGAAGGGCTTGCCTTCGATATCGCCTATACCTTGGAAATCAATGAATTCAATCACCAGCGATCCGTGCAATTGGTGATTCGGGACATCCAACCCGCAGGCGCGTGAGGCAGCGTTGTTACACCTGAGGATTTCCTCTGTAAATTAACTTTTCATTAAATCTAAGGAATACGCGGAACCACGTAGGGCTGCCTCCGTATTGGTACGGAAATAAGCATATTTTGCATAGGAAAAAACGTGTAATTCATGGAAAAACAAAGAATTTTGAAGCACCTAAACACAACGCTATGAAACCTCTTTTACCTTTCCCCAAAGGCCTGAATTTTGTTCAAAATTCTGCGCCATATGTTCAAATGGCCTCAACCAATGTTCATTTCAATTACGACCAAAAGCTATTTTCGCTAACTTTGAAGATGCTAGAAAAACGGACTAGAATGAAGCACAACTACTTTTTATTTTCATTAATGGTATTCATGGCTACGCTCTTCAATGTGGCCTATTCCCAACGCAACGAACTCGCCAGCAAGCACCCGGAGGCAGGTAAATACACACATGTAGACAGGCAAGGTAAGAAAGGAACAGCCAAAGAATGCATCGAAAAGCGCGATGAGTTCTCCAAAACCTTCCAATATACGGACGGAACGTTCACCAAACAAACGGCTACCATCCCGATGCACTACAAAGACGCCGAAGGGAATTGGTTGTCGTACAGCATGGCCTTGGAAAATAAGGGCCAAAATTTCCGTTTTCATGCCCCGCTCGAGAGCGGTTATAACAAAGCTGCTGGAACCATTTATGTGAATGGGGTGAATGACAACAAAGTGACCTATGGCGCCAACACGAAGTTATCCTTGGTAAATCCAAATGGCGATTACAACTTTGGGAATCCTTCCATCGCCAACCCAGTCGTTAGCTACGGGGACGGTAAAATTTCCAACAACAACTTTTGGAACGGGGTTTCTCGGCGTACGTTTTTAACAAACGGTTTTTCAGAAACAGATTATGTCGTGAATCAACCTTTTTCCCAATTGCAAGAGGGAGGCTATGTGAAAATCTCCGAAGAGTATATATTGCCCGCTGGAGCGAAAGTGGCTAAAGGCGAAGGTAAGAAAGGAGCCAAAGGGTTCATCGGCGATTTGGAAATCAGCGACGCAAACGGGGAATTGTTGTTTTACATCTTCAAGGCGAATGTGTACGATAACAGCGGGGATTCTACGCACACAACAACAGGGGAGTACGCTTATACCTTAGAGAACAATAAGTTAAGTCTTGACGTTTGGGTGGCAGCATCGTTCTTCAATAACCCTACTACGAGTTACCCGGTAACTATTGACCCTCAGGTGTCAGCCTATGTGGGTACTTGGTACAGTTTTGCAAGAAGCAGTTGGGGTTTCACTACGAATTGTATGGCGTACGACTATATCAATGTACCACAATCTACAGTAACAGGCTGGTACAATTATAGCTATTATTACAGAGGTTCAACCAGCAGCGGCATGCGTTATGTACGCGTGAGCTATCAACAGCAATGGCAAGGAAGTGGCGCTTATGGATGTTGTTCTACAAATTGGTGGTGGCAAACCCCTTATTACAATACGGGAACGGGTCCTTGGGGTGGAGGAAATATGACCTTTAATGTTCAAGGCTACAATACGTATTGGTGCTGTACTGGTTGTTCACCCACTTCCGGATACCGAAATTACGGCTATTACTATATTGATTATACCCTACAGCCGGCCGACCCAAGCGCGGCTAATACAAATATTAACCCGGTGTGTAACCCAGGCCAAACCATCACCCTTACCGCATCCAACCCCATAGGTACGGTATATTGGTACACGGGCGGATGTGGTTCTAATTTTATTGGAACAGGAACCAGCATCAATGTGAATCCCAATACCACGACCACCTATTATGCAATGAACTATGACAACGGTTATTTCAGTAACGGTTGCGCTTCAATCACCGTAAACGTTCCTGGAACCCCTGCTGCGCCCTCGGCCAATGCCGTTTCGATTTTCTGTGGGCAAACGGCCTCCTTGAGTGCTTCCGGGAACGGTTCTATAACTTGGTACGCCAACAGCAACGCTACAGGTCAATTGGGTACAGGAGCCAGTTATACCACTCCTGTGTTGAATGCCACAACCACATATTATGTTAATCAAACCGTTTCGGGTTGTGCATCAGCATTAACTCCAGTAACGGTAACGGCCAATACCCCTTCAAACCCCACCGCCAACAACGTTTCCATCAACTGCGGTCAAACCGCTTCCTTGTCGGCAAGTTCCAACGGGGGAATGATTTGGTACAGCAACGCGAACGGAACAGGGCAATTGGCCACAGGAGGCAATTATACTACCCCTGCGCTATCGCAAACCACCACCTATTATGTGCAGGCAGGAGCGGCAGGTTGTGTTTCTCAAATCACGCCTGTTACTGTTACGGTCAATGGTTTAACTGCACCTACGGCCAATGCGGCCACCGTAAATTGCGGACAAACTGCTGCCTTAACGGCTCAAGGGGGTACAGGTACAGGGTACACTTGGTATACCAATGCCAACGGTACTGGACAAGTAGGTACTGGAGCATCCTTCACACCGCCCGTGTTAGGGGCAACAACTACGTATTATGTGGCTTCTACCACAGCTATTGG
>RFQF01000031.1 GCA_009925805.1 Flavobacteriia bacterium
TGGATCACTGCAGAAGAAATGCATTCCTGCACGTTGATTGGCGTTGGTGGACGTGATGCGTTGTTTCCAAGCATAAAGATAGGTTTCTTGTTGATTTTGGGTTAATTGTGCATACGCGTTGGAATTGTTTTGCGACGCATCATTCATGCTGAAAAGACCATTGATAATTTGAAAATTACCGGTTTGATTCGTCCATTGGAATGCGGTTCCAGAAAACTCATCTCGGAAAAAGCCATAGGTTTTGTTCGAGTATTTTGGGCTGGTGGCATTGGATCGAGCTGCCACATTGTAAAAAGTATATTGCACGCCTGATCCGGGATCGTTAGACACTAAACCAACAGTAAAGTCTTGTGTGTGCCATGCGAAGGGCAGGGTAACCGTACTAACCGGAGGAGTAACGTCAGTTAATTGAGCACTGGAAGTAAAGGAGGCCGCCCAACCACTTTGGGTTGTAGTACAATCGGATCGAAATTCCAAGGTCAATGCTGGGGAGGTAGATTGAATATTCGGAGGCAAAGTATTGCCTGTGAAAGCGCCGATTAAGGGGGAATTTACATTCGGCCCATCGTAAATTAAGAGTTTGTCCTTTCCGGATTCCGTGTTAAAAGCACTGAAGATTAATTGAATGGAAGCCGCGTTGTTCGGCTGAATCACCCAAATTTTACGTTCGTCATTGCTGTAATTTCCTCCTGAACCTCCGGAGTCGTATAAATTTCCAGTGGCCGTGGTAATAACCGTGGGAACATACGTGCTGTTAACGAGCAAATAGTATTTTGACCAGTTCCAGTTAATGCCTGGATCCGTGTGGGTTTGGTTGGCATAGTGCTGATGGCCTTTTATTTTAAGGCAATTGTCCAAAACTTGACCTCCCGAGGATGCGGGGCCATCGTAGGTTCTTAACGGGTTAATTCCATAGCCACTTTGCGTAATTTCTTTTACGAGGTTGGCAGAGGATTGGTACAAAGCGGTGGTATACCATGCCGCGTTAGATATATATCCTTCATGCTCAATGCCTATCGTGTAAGGATTGGCTGTTCCTACATGCCATGCTTTGTTCGTTTCAAGCACCATTTGCGTCACCTGACCATCGGAACTTCGAACCACATAATGGTATGATACCTGTGCATTGCAATTTAACCCCCAGGATATAGCTCCTGAATAAGAACCCTGAACGGTATGAATGGTCACTGCGGATATGGCTGTACCGTTACGCGAGCTATAGTTGCAATTTGGGGCAGGACTCCAAAGAGCGGGTCCGTAATCTGCTGATTTTGTAGAAGCCAATGCAGCGTTATAGGACACCCCAGTGAGGGTTTGAACCTGGTGGGTGGTAAGGGTCAAAAACGGAGCGGTAAGCACCTGATAGTTTTCATGGCCGAATAGGGCAGTAAGATTGAACGACCTCAACGGGAAATGATACTTTGCGGCTTGTTCCTCGTCTTGTAGGAATTGGAAAACGGCATACACCGAGGATTCAAACGCGAAGAGATTCCCTGCGTTTGTTTTTGGAATTTCGGTAATTGCAGCCATGAGGCGGTAAATTTTCGCTTCTTCGGTCAAGGTTAGGTGCAACATTTCTTGTTCATGCAACAAGGCGTCGCATGCTTTGGCAAAAGCAAGTAATTCTTGGGACTCCGATAACTTCATTTGAGCAACGGGCATTCCGGAGCGCAAACTAATCATTTGGGCATTTTCTATAAAATAATTTCCACCCTGGTCCATAAGCCCTAATATCCCAAAAGGCTGTGGTATATTTGAACAGGAAGGAGCTTCATCCGGAGCAATCGCTTGCATTCGAGTATGGGTAAATGCATAGGCTTCAATAAATCCAGCGGGAATCGATGGATACGCCTGATAGTAGGCACTGAAATTCGGTTGTGCCCAAAGACTGTTGCAACACAGGGCAACAAAAACAAAAAAGTAGGATTTCATAGTTAAAATTTTGGCTATTAACGAAATAGACGCAGCAAAATTATTAGCTATTCGTTAACTAAACGTGAAGCGCGAAAAAAACTTAGAATTTAAAGGTAGCTCCTGCTAAGATTTGAATGGGAATGACCGGATAGTTATAAAACTGCAAATAGCGTTGTGCGGCAACATTATTTATTTGCAGAAAACCGGACAACCTTTTATTGTAGCGGTATTCAAACCCAAGGTTTCCATCGATCATACTTCCTAAACTGGTGTAATATTGACCGTTAGCCACACTAATATTGGTTCCTGGTTGGTATACTTTGGCAAATCGGTTCATGGCGAGGGTTACATCGGCTTTAAACAACAATTTGTCGTATAAATTATATACCCCTCCAAGAATAATCTCCACCTTGGGTAAATTCCAGGCTTTGGCTTCGTGCAGCATTTCATAACTATGATAACGAGCAATGAAGTTAAGGTTGAGTTTGCTACCCGATTGATACCCCATTTTAGCTTCGATTTTCGTGTAATTCAAGGAATCGTAAACCAGCGTAAAGCGATTACCTGTGGACAGCATCGTGTCCGTGATGAAAAAGGCGCGGTTGTTAATTTTCATGAAATTGCCGCTCAAACCTCCTTGAAATTTCTTGCCCATTTTTGCTTTGAATCCCAGTTGAATATCGTACGGATTTACCTCGTTTTGAAGCAAAACATTGGGATTGATGTACGGATTGATCGAATAGAGCGCATATAGGGAATTTTGCTGTACTTGCCCGCTAATGCCGATAAAAGGAATGAATTTATTGTCTGCGATACCGAATTGAGCATATACTTTTGGGAAAAAATAGGCTTTGGTCGTTTTTGCCGCATCGATGCTCACGGTAAAACCCACGTCGATTAAAAATTTGTTGTTTAATAAAAGACTTTTTACCCCCGGTTGCAGGTCGAATATGGGATTTTTTCGCAACAAGCCACTGTCGGAAAGCATTAACACAGAATCCAAGATACCATAAGCATAACCGTTATAGCGCAATCCAACCAACCCATGAAAGGTGTTTGTTGGGGTTTTGTAATAGCCTAGCAAGTTTAGGTCAAAGGCTTGTTCCTTGGCTTTCCACGCACTTAAACTATCGAAGAAGGGTTTGGCGGTTCCTGTATATCGAAAATGAGCCGTGGTCTTCACATTGAAACGTGCCGTATCAGTTGGATGCGTGTCCAAAACCAGTTTGGCATCCACTGTTTGATAGCGCTGCGCAAGAGAATCGCCGTTAGCCTTCGGTTGTGTTAGGCCATAATAATGAAATCCATGGTTTAGGTATTGGATTTGTGCTTGGAGCGAATAGGAACTTTGGAATGTCTGAAAGGTGCCGAGGAGCGAGGTTTTATCGAAACTTGCCGGGGCGTAACGCTGTTGGTCCTTGTTTTTTATATCTCCAAAAAAACTGAGATGCTTTGCGTGAAATCCGAAATAATTGGACCGCGACCGCGTGGAATTCAGGTAGAGCTCGCCTAACGGCATGAGCGAGGAGCCCATACCAAGTTTTAAATAACACGGATAAAATTTGTTGAGAAGTTGTTCGGTTTCAATGGTTGCGGCCTCTATGGGTTCTTTCCGAAGGGTGGTTTTATGGGTTAAATCCAACGGCGGCCGATTTACAACGCTATGGGTCGGGATGTTGTCAATGATTTTCGGAGAGGACGGAATTCGGCTGCTGCGTTCGATGTCTCGGCTTCCTTTACCATCGGTTTCAAAAACATCGGATTGAGAAAAAGCGCTCGTGCATATTCCGAAAAGAAGTATCATCAAGAGAGTTCGCATGCTATTCGGGTTTTATTTCAAGCGTTTTTTTCGTATTATCTTCTTCAGGCTTTGCAGGATTCATCAAGGAGTCTAAGGTTTGTTTAACTGCGTTCGCCTCTTCTAAAATGCCATCCTTTTCTTTGGAGGGATAAAAATCAATTACCGAGGAAATGGTCTGATCGGCCTCAACGTATTTTTCCTGACCCATATAAGCCTTGGTTTGTAGGATCAGGCCTTTAGCTACCCAAAAATTGTAGCTGGGCTTCATTTTAATGAGTTCTTTGACCAAAAGAATGCAGGAATCCAAGTTGTTGGATTGATATTGAATGTCGGCAAGGGCGTATTTGGCTTCGGCTGCTTTTACCGTAGTGGTATTTTTAACGATCCAACGCAATGTAGGAGCACTCGGCTCAAACTCTTTTAAGCGATAAGTGCTGATGCCATAAGCATACTCAGCTTCTAATCGAATGTTTTGCGTAATACCCGAACTGGTCTTTACCTGTTGCGCATAATCTTTCGAGGAGATAAAGTCGTTGAGCAAAAACGAGCAACGCATAACACCTAATTTGGAAGCGGTGATGTTGTTCGGTTTGGAGGCATACTTTTCCAATTGTAAGTAATACGTATTGGCTTTTGTGTAGTCTTTTCTTTCATAGTAATAAGCAGCTAATCGAAGCGCAACTCCTTCAAAAAAATTGGTGGCTGGTCCAGTTAGATAAGCTTCATAATGGGGTACCGCTTGGGCAGTGTCTTTTCTGCGTAAATAAGCATTGCCTAGATAATAATGGGCATCATAAGCAAACTTTCCCTTAGGGAATTTCATCAAGTATTGATTGAATTTCGGAATGGCCTCTACATAATTGCTATCCACGTAGTTCTGTAGGGCGGGATTATAGTATAAATTCTCTTTTTCATCGGAGGATAACCCAGCACAATCGTAATCGTTGGCTACTTTTTCGGCGTTTTCAGGTTGCTTCAAGGCAAGATATACATCCATGAGCCCTTTGGCTGCAACGGCACAAATGTCCGGTTGGCTTCCAAATTCGAGTAAAATGGATCGGTAGGCGGATTCAGAAAGTTCGTAACTCCCCTGTTTATAGTAAATATCCGCCATTTCAATGCGACAATTCACCACCTTAGGAGATTGTTTATAGCGTGAAATGTACTTTTCAAAATATGCGTAAGCCTTGTCGAATTCCGATTGAGATTTATAGCTCATAGCGAGTTCATACGTTGCATTTTGAAGGTACTTTGAATTCGAATAACCCGAAATCAGCGCTTCTAGCGTGTTGATTTTAAGGGAGGGCTGTTTGTTATATCCGTAGGCTTTTGCCAAGTAAAACATGCAGCGGTCTGTCAACTCGCTTTTCATAGCTGCAATGGTTTTATAATACAGAATGGCTTGCTCATCTTTACCTTGTTGATAGTTTCCATCCGCAAGTTGAAAAAGTGCATCCAGCTGTTTTTCCGGGGTTTTGTGTTCGGATTGTCCATAAATCCCGAAGTACTCCAAGGCGTCATTCAATTGATCCAAAGCAAGATAGGCGTACGCCATGGAGTAATAAGCGTCGCTTTTTTCTTCGAGAATATTCGCGCGTGGCGCACCGAGAAAACGCTTAAACTCTTTGATGGATTCCTGATACTGTTCTTTTCTAAAACAAATATCAGCTCGCCAAAAAATGGACTTCGCTATGATTTCAGGCTCCTCTTGGTACTTTTCAACCAATTTAAAAACGGCATACGAAGAATCAAGCAAGCCTTTTTGGAATAAATCCACCCCTAAATTAAAGGCCACAGTTTGAAAAACGGTTTTTAATTGGGCGTCCTTGTTAGGGATTTTATTCAGGGAAGCTAAGGCTTTTTCGTAATTGCTCGTTGAAGCATATACGTTAACTAAGTATTGGAAGATATCGTTTTTTCGGGGAGAGTTTGGATAAAGGTTCAGGTATTTTTCAAAGGCACGCACCGACTCGTCGTAAGGATTGATATCAATTTTAAAAGATATTACGGCGAATTGATAAAGCGCATCCTCGGAAACTTTAGGCAGAGTCTTCATGTCGGAAGCTCGTTCAAAGGCATTTCGTGCGGGTAAAAGCTTTTCGTTGGATAAATAACAAACCCCTATTTCATACATAGCCGTTTGCCCTAAGCTGTCGTCTATTCTTCCTGCCCGCTCAAGATAGGGAATCGCTTTTTCTAGAGCTCCGGATTTCATGAAAGCATCCCCGCATTGGAAGTCATCGGAACGTGTAGTTTTATTGTTTTGGTTGTATTTTTCAAGGCATGAGGCTGCTTTCTCGAAGCGTTGAGTTTTGTAATAGGAGTCCCCTAAGAGATGCAAAATATCCCAAGAGTTGCCTAAATCAGCCGTTTCCAATACCGAAGGAGCATACGCAATTACGCTGTCGTAATAGCCTTGTTGGTGGTTAATTTGAACGATATAATACGGCGCAAGGGTGCTGAAGGAAGGTTCGTTTTTCAAGCGATGAAATCCGGCTTTTGCGGCTTCCCATGCCCCGAGTAAATAGGATAAATGTGCATAATAATAAAGGCTTATGCTTCCATATTGTCCTTTGGTATCTTTTACCTCCCGAAAGGCTTCGATTGCTTCGGGTTTTAAGTCTTGCTGATAACAACTGTACCCTTTCTTGAAGTAAAAGCGCTCTTGATCTGACGAATCCAAATCTTTTCCTTGCGTTTTTAAGAAATAGGAGGAGGCACTCGTGTAATCTTCTTTTTGAAAAAAGTAAGACCCAATTTGAAAGTTAATATCATTTTGAAAGGTGTTTTCAGGATACGATCGGTTGAAGTCTTCAAGTAAGGCAATAGCATCGTCGTTGTAGACGTGCAGCGCCGCCATACCTCGAAAATACAGGGCATTCACAACGAAGGCGTCGTTGCGATCCAAGGGTTGCGATAAAAAGGATTCCAATTCGATACGTGCAGCGGTATATTGTTCCTTTTCAAACAATTCAATGCCGCGGTAGTAATTGCTGTAAACGGAACGCGTTTTTTGTGTCTCTTGCCCAAAACAGACGAGGGAAATTCCTTGAAGGAACAACAACAGGAGCACGGTACGAATCATGGAACAAAAGTATGTTGCAGTTAACGGTGCATGTACGAATTCGTTAAAAGTTTTTCACGCAACCTTGTTAAGATATATTTCAAAAAACATCGGGCTATGTTGTAGGGTTCTGCATCTTTGTGAAAAAAACGTGGATAAAATCATAGAATTTACGAACGCCACCTTGGAGCAAGGAGGATCGGTAATTTTAAGCGACGTCAACTTTGCTGTCGAGGAGGCCGAGTTTGTTTACCTGATTGGGAAAACCGGAAGCGGTAAAAGCTCATTGTTAAAAGCCCTGTATGGCGAATTACCCCTTTCTCAGGGAACGGGGTCTGTGGCCGGCCATGCGCTAACGCAATTGAAAAGAAAAGAAATTCCGTTGTTGCGCCGAAAATTGGGAATTGTCTTCCAAGATTTTCAGCTGCTTATGGATCGAACGGTCATTCAGAACTTATACTTTGTGTTGAAAGCTACCGGATGGAAAAATAAAGCGGAAATTCACCGTAGGGCGATGAGCGTCCTTCAATTGGTAGGCATTGAGCAAAAGGCCGATCAAATGCCCAATCGTTTGTCGGGCGGCGAGCAGCAGCGCGTGGCCATTGCACGAGCGTTATTGAATGATCCTAAAGTAATTTTAGCAGATGAACCTACTGGAAATCTAGACGTTGAAACTTCCACAGAAATCATGGAACTCTTATTGGCCCTTACCAAAGAGGAAAACACCGCGGTACTGATGGCGACGCACGATCTACAAATGGTACAGAAATTTCCTGCAAAAATGCTTCGTGTAGAAAACGGCAAAGTGGTATAATCTAGAGAAGCTCGTTCGCTAAATTCGCTAATTCCGAACGCTCCCCTTTTTCGAGTTTAACGTGAGCAAACAAGGATTTACCGTTGATTTTCTGAATTAAATACGCCAAACCGTTACTGTATTCGTCCAAATAAGGGGTGTCGATTTGTTGAACATCTCCCGTAAAAATGATTTTGGTGTTTTCACCGGCCCGGGTAATGATGGTCTTAATTTCATGCGGGGTAAGGTTTTGGGCCTCATCAATAATGAACATGATGTTAGAAAAACTCCTTCCGCGAATGAACGCTAAAGGCGTAATGATGATTTTTTTGTTCAATTCCATTTCATTGATGGCCTTATGCTTTTTTTCATTTTCTCCATATTGAGATTTAATGAATTTCAAATTATCCCACAACGGTTCCATGTACGGGCTAATCTTGTCGTTGGCATCACCGGGTAAAAACCCTATTTCTTTGTTCGACAAAGGAACAATGGGTCGTGCCAAGATGATTTGGTTGAATTTTTTTTCTTGCTCTAAGGCTGCAGCTAAGGCCAACAAGGTTTTTCCCGTGCCGGCAACCCCCTGAACAGCCACAAGCTTTATGTTGGGATTTAACAAGGCGTGTAGCGCAAAGGCTTGTTCCGCATTTTTAGGCTTAATTCCATAAACGAACTCCTTTTCAATGCGCTCAAGGGTGTCGTCGCTCTCATTGTAAAAGACGAGCGATGAACTTTTTCCATTCTTGAGGATGTAATACCCATTCGTTTTTTTGAGATCCCCGAGAATTCCTTGCTCTTCGGTGACGCCTCGGGTGAAAATTTCACGTATTATATCGCTATCAACCCCATCTAAGGTGTTGTTTGTGGCAAGTTTTTCTTTGATTTCATAAACTTTCCCCGTTTCATAATCTTCTGCCTGAACACCTAAGGCCTTTGCTTTGATTCTTAAATTGATGTCCTTGGTAACGAGAATGACATTGCGCGAAGGAAACTCTTCCTTTAACAACAGTGCGGCATTGATGATTTTATGATCGTTTTTTGCTGAAGAGTAGACCTGTTCGGCATTGAGTTGTTTAGGGTCGGCATCCATGACAATACGAAATTTACCAAGACCGACGTTGATTTCGATCCACTCTTGCAGGTTCTTGTTGCCTACCAATTTATCGATGAATCGAATGACTTCCCTTGCAGAGAAATTTTTGGTGTCGTTCCCCAATTTGAATTTATCCAGCTCTTCCAATACGGTGATCGGAATGGCTAAATCATGTTCTTTAAAATTCGTTATGGCATGGTGGTCGTGAATTAAGACTGAAGTGTCGAGGACAAAGATTTTGGTTTTCTTTTTCATGTTAAAGGTTGGATAATTGAAGGTGATTTGGTTTAAAGGAAGCAAGTAATTTAGTGTTTGATACGCTGAGTGATTCGGTCAGTAATTTTCCCATTTCTCCAAAGATCAAACGAACGATAATCGTGGGAATGTTTGGCAAGTAAAGCGTTCTCTGTTCTCTATGTGCGATAGCCTGGGTGATTTCTTTCATGGTAGAGTTTTGCGCAACGCCATGAACAAGCCCAAGGGGTGTTTCCATTGATTGATGAATAATTTTTACCACATCGTTTAAATGAATCCAGGGAACCAACTGGCTACCTTTACCTGGTACCGCACCGAATCCCAGTTTTATAGGCTTAGCTATTTTCGCATAGGCACCGCCTTCCGGCGACAACACCATTCCCAGACGAAGAATGGTAAAGCACGGGATTGACTCAAAAAGGCGATGCGCAGATTCCCATTGTTGCACAACGCTCGATAAAAAGTCCTGACCAAAAGCGTCGGTTTCGTTGAAGACCTTTTCCGCTGAAAAACCGAAGGCATTAACCCCCGAGACACCCACATATCCTTGCAGGGTTGCACCGGATTGTTGAACCAGGGAATGAAGCAACGTGGCAGTATCCACCCGAGAAGCAAGCAGTTCTTTTTTACGGCGTTGAGTCCATCGTTGGTCGGCAATTCCTGCACCGGTTAAATTGACCAAGTGGGTGGTTTTTGATAGTTGTTCTAGGTCACAGGATTTATCCTTAGGCGACCAAGCGATATGATACGGTTTCGAGGCATTCCTCGTCAGCACTCGGGTTTCAATGTTTTGTGCATTCAAATGATGTTGTAAAGCACGTCCAATAAAACCCGATCCTCCGGCGATCAATACCTGCATTCGCGCAAAATTTGGCTGAAATTAGTTAATTTAGGTACACATGAACCGTCATAGGAAAAATTTTATATCCGTGTAAAAATGTTGCGCAAATGCCGAGGGTTTTTAATTTTGTAAACACATGAAGTATAGGATATGGATCGCAATGTTATTCACGTGTTCTTGTTTCTTTTGTCAATGCCGCTACGTTGCTTTCAGGGCTTTTACGAATCCCGTTACCGATAAAATTTGTTCTAGCGCGTTGTTAGAAGACGTTAAAGAACTTTATGAAAAAATCAGTATTGCTCATCCCGACATATACCGGCACGTAGATCAAAAAACGCTTGACTCCTTATATGTTGAATTGGTTAATGGATGTTCGGAAGACCAAACCCTGCTTTCCTTTGTTGGAAGCGTGAGTGCCTTTTTACAAGCGTTGAAAGACTCGCATACCTTTGTAAGCCTGAGAGAACTCCTGCCATATCAATCCTTGAAGCGCCATTATTTGCCGATGCGTTTGATGGAACAAGAAGGAAACATCTATGTGGTAAAATCGTTTAAAAACCGCCTGCCTTCAGGCGTTCAGTTGTTGAAAGTAAACGGATTTTCCGTAGATAGTCTTTTACGGATAGCACCAGGATTCACCCCAAAAGAATCCTTAGCGGAAAGCGCGTTTGCCTTATTCCAAACCCATGTAGTGAGCGCCTTAATCAACCTTTATAATCCAAAGAAACGAAATGTTTATCAATGGTATGATGGAAAGGATACGCTAGAACAACCGTTAAAGTCCCCGTGTTTTTCTAAGATTCACAGGCACGATTTTTTCCATGGAGAAGCTGTAGATATTCGCTATACCCGCGAGGGCAATGTCGCAATTTTGAAAATTGGTAGTTTTTCCCCAAAAAACCTTAAGCGATTTCGCAAGCAACTCGATGAAGTATTTCAAGATATCCTGGATAAACCTACAGAAAAATTGGTATTGGACCTCAGGTTCAACAGCGGTGGATTCATCGTTTTGCAGGAATATCTGATGAGTTTTTTAGTTCCTGAAAACACGGTTTATACCTCAACCTATGTGTATAAAAGAAGTCCCTACGATCGGTTTGCTCAGTTATCCAAGTTGGAAAGAAGGCGGTTCATTCAAACGGCGGAACGCTTCTATCCTCGGGGTGCGATTTCCCGGGAGCTTGACTTTTATAGAAAACCCATGGGAAGCCTTGATACGGTGCGCAATTCACCGGTGTTGAAGAATCGTATGGCAAAATCCTTTTTAGGGCCCTGTAACTTGTTAGTTAACGAGGGATCCATGTCCGCTTCCGCCAATTTTACAGCATGGTTTATGGAGAAGCATCGAGGCGAAGTTTTTGGATCGGCAGTAAGCGGCACGAACGCCGGCACCTTCGCAAATCCCCACACGTTTTTTCTTCCTAATACAGGGCTGCCCATTTCGGTATCAACGATGAAAGTGAACCTTGATTCGGGTGCTGAAAAGGAATTGCCATTAATCCCCAATCACGTTGTAATCCCAACGCCGAAAGAGCTGCAACTGGAAATTGATTCCGTAATGAATTTCGCCATAAACCACTAAGTATGGGTAAACAATCCTTGAATAACCCGAGCATCTTTACAAAAATGTCTCAATTAGCCCAATCGTTGGGAGCCATCAATTTGGCCCAAGGGTTTCCCAATATGCCCATTGACCCAAGGTTAAAAGACTGCATTGCCAACGCAGCACAATCCGAGCAACATCAATATAGCCCATACCAAGGATTACCGGAGTTGCGGTATGAAATTGCTGCGTTAATTGAACGAAACGGAACAGTAGCCGTGGACCCCAATGAGGTTTTGGTGACGGCGGGAGCCACTCAAGCGATTTACACTTCCGTGCAGGCACTGGTAAGCGCCGGAGAGGAGGTTATTTTACTCGACCCATGCTATGATTGTTACGCACTTCCCGCCTTAATGGTTGGCGCGAAGGTGCGGCATGTAGCGCTGAATGAAAATTACCTACCCGATTGGAATAAAGTAGAGGCTGTAATTACCGAACGAACGCGATTAATCATTATCAATTCGCCGCATAACCCGAGCGGAAGAGTGTGGGAGGAACACGAATACAAGGCCCTAGCGTCATTGGTTGAAAAGTTCCCTCGATTGCTTCTTTTGTCCGATGAGGTTTATGAATACCTGGCGTTTGACAAACCGCATTTTTCCGTACGAAATGTTCCCCGATTAAAAGAGCGTTCGGTTGTGGTTTCTTCGTTTGGGAAATCGTTGCAAGCGACCGGTTGGAAAATGGGCTATTTAACGGCTCCAAAAGAGATATTAACATCGATACTGTATGTGCATCAGTTCTTGATTTTTTCGGTCAATTCGTTTTTACAGAAAGGAATTGCCACGTATTTGAGAGCGTTCAACCCCGATAGGGTCAGAGCGGACTATGCCCATAGAAAAGCACTGTTTACGGCACAGATGAAGCCTTCAAAATTTGAACTTTTACCCTGCGAAGGAACCTACTTTCAAACCGTTTGTTATTCGAACATTAGCCACGAAAAGGACCTTGACTTTGCGGAACGATTAGCGCACGAAGTGGGCGTTGCTGCAATCCCTGTTTCTGCATTTAATGAAGACGAACGTGACTTAAAACATTTAAGATTGTGTTTTGCCAAAACCGAAGAAACCCTCACCGAAGCCGCCCAACGCCTATGCTCCCTTTAACAATCTCCTTATTACAATTGGATCAGGTTTGGGAGAATAAATCGTTGAATCAAACGAGAATCTCTGAATTAACCCAAGGGTTGACCACCGACCTGTTATTGATTCCAGAAATGATGGATACCGGATTTTCCATGAATACCCAATTGGCAGAACCGTGGGATTCAAGCAATGGGTCCCTAGCCTTTATCCTTGCCTTAGCGCAACGCATCGGTGGGGCAGTTTATACCTCGTTGATGGTTAAAACTTCCACGGGCTGTGTGAATCGGGGGGTGTGGGCAACTCCGGATGGAGAAGCGAGCTTTTATGACAAACGGAAAACCTTCAAGTTAGCAGGTGAAGACCGGCATTTTTTGTCCGGAGAATCGGAAGCCGTAGTAAGCTATAAAGGGTGGAAGATTAATTTACAAGTGTGCTTTGATTTACGGTTTCCGGAATTGGTGAGAAATGCGTTGATTCAAGGGAAACCGCGCTATGATTTGCTTTTGTATGTTGCGAACTGGCCAGAAAAGAGAATATTACATTGGGACGCCCTTTTAAGAGCAAGGGCAATTGAAAATCAATGCGTTGTTGCGGCGGTGAATCGGGTGGGTGTCGATGGAAATCAATTGCACTACTCCGGAAATTCGAGCGTCATTGGGATGGATGGAAGCGAATGGTTGCCCACCCCAAAACACCAGGAAGGGCTTTTTTCTACGGTATTAAATCCGGAAGAAGTAATAAACTATCGACAGAAATTGCCTTTTCTGGAAGAAAATTTGGATGAATCAACCAATACGCTTAAATTAGGCGTCAATAAAAAATTAAATTCATGAAAAGATTTGTATCCATTGCTCTGTTTTTTTCGACGTTTGTGGTTTTCGGTCAGAAAAATCCACGGCTTATGCCTTCGAACGCACTTGCTCCTTTTGCCAATGCAACCACCGCTAAACCAGAGGCGACTGATAAAACCCTTGGGGTTGTTTTGTGGTCGGATAATTTCGACAGCACCTCGCACTGGACCATTAACAACAGCGGTCAAGTAGGGATTGATTTCGGTTGGAACATTAATAACGTTTCAGACGGTTGGTGGAGTGCTAACGGAATTACTTCCACAGGAGGAGGTAAGTACGCGGAATTAGTGAATGGAGACCCAACGGTAAATCCTGGAACCCAGGCCACCAATGTTACCTACACACTAACAACAGCAAACCCGATCAACATCACAGCTCTTGGAGGTACCAACCAAGTTAGCCTGGAATTTCAACAATATGGTGCGCGTTTCAACGATTTACAAGAAATTCAAATCAGCTTGAATGGGTCTACTTGGACAACGGTTGGAAATAACCTGGATAAGTCGGTCCTTTCTCAATCGGGAGGGTCAGCATATCCTAACCCGGATTTAAAAGTCATTAATCTTGCTACGATTCTACCTGCAAATCCTGGAAACGTATGGATTCGTTTTAGTTGGACCACCAACTATCCCGCTCAAGCCGCGAATCCCAATGTATGGATTACTTATGGTTGGTATATTGACAACGTAAAAATCAAAACGAATCCTACCAACGATTTAAGTGTTACTTCAAAATATTGGGGTACCGCCGGATTAAATTATTATCAAATCCCTACCACGCAAACAGCGCCCATTGATTTTCAAATCAAAGCGTTTAACGGAGGAGTAAACCCGCAA
>RFQF01000301.1 GCA_009925805.1 Flavobacteriia bacterium
AACCAGTACAAGGTATAGTGCTTTCCTCTTGAGTAAGGTTGTTTTTCACCTTCACACCATTCACGAGTTGTCCGTCACCCAAAACTTCTATTGTTTCAGTATTGTAAAGAATTTCAATGTTCGATGTTTTTTTGACGCGATCAGCCATAATTTTTGAGGCTCTAAAATCATCTTTTCGAACGAGCATGGTAACCTTTGTGCAAAGTTTGGAAAGGTAGTGTGCTTCTTCACATGCTGAATCTCCTGCACCAACAATCACCGTTTCTTGTCCTCGGTAAAAGAAACCATCGCACACGGCACAAGCTGAAACGCCACCTCCCATTTGCAGGTAATGCTGTTCGCTGGGGAGTCCGAGGTATTTTGCCGATGCTCCAGTGGCGATAATAACCGTTTCTGCATGGATTTCCGTACCGTCATCGGCCCAACATTTATGAATTGCACCCGAAAAATCGACCCTGTTGATAAATCCTGATCGAATATCGGTTTCAAAACGCAAGGCTTGATTTCGCAACTGAACCATCATTTCAGGCCCCGTTACTCCTTCAGGATAACCCGGAAAATTTTCCACTTCATTCGTTGTGGTGAGTTGTCCTCCAGGTTGCAACCCTTCGTACATTAACGGTTTCATTTCGGCACGAGCAGCATATATTGCTGCCGTGTAGCCTGCAGGTCCTGAACCTATAATTAGGCACTTTGTGTGAATCATGGTGTGTGTTTTTTTGAGAGGCAAAAATAAAACAATTCTTTTTTGAAAAGGTTGATTTTACCCTTGAGTTCGGAATAGAATTAATGAAATAACTACCTTCGCAATCAATAAATTGAAAATTATGAAACGATTACTCTTCATTCCTGCGCTAATTATTTACAGTACTACGACGGCTTTAGCCCAACCTAAAGCACCGCTAAATTGGTACCTTAAAAGTCCGAAAGAAGACGGAATCTATGGAACAGCTGCAGAAGAGGCGTATCGATTACTCCAGGGACGCAAGTCGGTTCCTGTAATTGTTGGCGTTATAGATAGCGGAGTAGAAACAGATCACCCAGACCTTAAAGAGGTTATTTGGGTGAATAAAGGAGAAGT
>RFQF01000302.1 GCA_009925805.1 Flavobacteriia bacterium
ACCTTTATCATCGCTTCGGTTTTTCAATACTGGTAACCCAATAGAATTGGAAGCATTGAAAATAGAAGCAAAGGTGGGGTGCTGGGAAAGTATTTTTTCCATGAACGATTTTGAGTCAAAAACCACGTTTCCGGTGGATGCATTACGAATACTGAAGGATCTTCCGCCTAATACATGCAATTGATCGTAATCTCCATCTCCATCGGTATCTCCGCTGTATTTCAATCCGTAAAGGCGACCTAGGAATTTGTTATGTCTTAAAATAGTTTGGTCTGGGAAAGCCGTCGCATCCAATAGGTTGTCAAAAGTAGCGGAGGAGATCCGATTTCCATCAATAACCGCCCCGAATTCTCGGGAATCGCCTTCGTTGGACATCACCAAGAAGCCATTTCCCCCAGAGGTATAATAATCGATTCCATCCGGCATGTAAGCTCCGCGAATGGGTAAGCTTCCTGTAATGAGTACTGCTCCACTTTGATCCGAAGCATCCAAGGCATTTCCGCTAGCCGCATCGTACATACTGTATCCTAGGGCTGAAATGCTCATTATCGTGTTGGTGTTCAGGTCCACCGTTACCATGGCATTGTTTTCTTGCAAGGTTACATAGGCTTTGCTGTTGTCATCAGATACTGCTACATATTCTGGCTCAAAGTCCTTTGCTACACTCGCACTTGTCGGGAATACGCGAATACCTTGAGCAGTTAACGTGGCGGCTTGCCCATTGTAGGCCGTAAAACCAAGGGTGGTTACGTTGGCATTAGTTAAATTGGCATAGCCTGGTGTTAAATCAATAATCGAAATGGATCCTTCAGGATCGTTAGCATACGTGGCGTCAGGTTCACCCTCGTTTGCCGTAATAATCTTGGTGTAGGTCTTATTAAAGGTAAGCATGTCGGGCATGGCACCCACCGATACTTGGCTGATAAAATTCCCATTGTAATCCAAGAATACCACTTTACCGTTGTTTTGAGCAGGAATCGACTCAATAGCCATGGCTACGACACTGTCGTGCGCCACCACGGAGTTTATGTTGCCGTAAGGTGCGAGGGAAATTGAATTGATGAGCACGGGAGCAGCAGG
>RFQF01000303.1 GCA_009925805.1 Flavobacteriia bacterium
TTTATTCCTATTTTTAGGCGTAAATAGAAACAAAACGTGTATCAAGCATTCCGAGAGGCATTTCAGGACTATTCGGTCATCACATGGCCCAACATCCGCAGGACCTTTGGAGATTTTGATCCCAAAAACCTCGTTTATTGGCAGCGCAAGGGGTATTTGATCCGTTTACGAAACGGTCACTACGCCTTGGCTGAACGAAAAATAACGGAACTGACCTTGTTTCAGATGGCAAACCTCTTGTACGAGCCTTCCTATATTTCTTTGGAAACAGCCCTATCGTACCACGGAATCATCCCCGAAGCCGTGGTCCTGATTCAATCGGTCGCTACGCCCAAAACGTACCGTGTTTCCACACCTTTGGCGGAATTTCAATACCGCAGTCTGCAACCCCGGCTCTTCCTCGGGTATCAACTTATTCCCCAGTCGCAAGGCCCCGCGATTCGTATGGCCAAACCCGAAAAGGCCATCCTCGACTTTCTGTACCTTCGTTCAGACATTCACGATCAACCTGCGTTTGAAGCACTTCGGTGGAACAAAGACCTCCTGAGCAACCTGGATTTTGAACAACTCCATAACTATGTCGAGTGGTTTGATTCTCCCACCCTGAGCCGCAAAGTTCAGTGGTTAAAAAAATATCGCTATGCTTGAACTTTCTCAAATAAAAAAATTTTATCCGGAAACCCTTCAGGGATTTGAACGCCTAATGATCCGTGAATACCTGCAGTACCAAATACTGCGACTGTTATTCAACGGACCACATTCGCATAAGCTGACCTTTCTCGGGGGAACTTGCCTACGCATTGTTCATGGAAATCAACGATTTTCGGAGGATTTGTACTTTGACAACCACAACCTTCGTGAAAGCGAATTCGAAGAAATCTCCACCCACCTCGCCAAGGAACTCCAGCAATTAGGCTACGATGTCGAAATTCAGTCCATCATTCGCGGAGCCTATCATTGTTATGTCAAATTTCCAAATTTGTTGTTCCAACAAGGTTTGTCCGGCTATACGAACGAAAAAGTACTAATTCAACTGGACACCGAACCTCAGGACTACGTTTACCAACCCGCGGAAATAAT
>RFQF01000304.1 GCA_009925805.1 Flavobacteriia bacterium
CTGATCAAGGTTTTGGCGACCGGGGATGTGAACGGTTCCTACCGACCATAACAAAATAGCCCCTCCGAATGGAGGGGCTACCCTGTTCAAAATAAATTGTTCGGCAATTTATTTCTTGGAAGCTGTAATCGCCATTTGATAGACGACCAAGCCAAATCCAATTTTGTTCACTGCATCTCCGATATTGTACAACAAGTCAATATTGAAAGTACCGTTGTAGGCTGCTAACAAATTACCATCCATCAACATGTAACCGATGGGGTAAATTGCCCAACCTACCAACACGAAATTACGCAGAAGGCGAATTGCATTTTGGAGGTTAGCATCTCCTGATTCACGGGCCATCGATGCAACGGAACCGGCAGTAGCTTCGTAAACGATACCTGCCCAGCCCAAGGTGGAAATCACACCCCACAAGATGGTGGATTCAGGTTGCACAGCTTCACCGATATAACCGGCGACAAGCATCAACACCGAATAACCAATCATCTTCCAAAGAAGACCCTGCTTTGCGCCGAATGGCTTCAGAAGGAGATAAAATTCCACACACATCAACGGTACCGTCAAGGTCCAGTCAATGTAACGGAACTGCGTAGGAGACGGGTTGATAAACCCATCCATACCCGAGGTCAACCCTCCGGCGGCATTGTGCGCCAAAGCATTGAGATAATAATCGCGCATGTAATAGTAATGCGCTGCGGCAATCATGGTGATCAATCCTGAAACCAGGAGTGAGGTTTTCCATTTGCCATCTACTTGACTTCTTTCGAAAAAGAAGAAAACCGAAGCGGCAAACATGGCCATGAGTCCCACAAAAAAGGTGAACCCGGTGACGTCCCCCGGCTGGAGAGATGCCATCAAAAGAGTGTTGTGTGGTACCATATATTTGGTTTAAAGGTTTATACTTTATCAAACACCCTAATTTATAAAAAGTTCACACTGAACTCCTTTAGGAGAGATAACCCACATTAAAGGGCCTTTAATTATGGTAATTCGATGAAAATGTGGATAAATCCTCATAAATAATCAACAAAAAACCCCGGCTCCAAAGGGAACCGGGGTCGAATCTAATCTTCTTG
>RFQF01000305.1 GCA_009925805.1 Flavobacteriia bacterium
TTTTCACCAAAATTCAATCAACGTAAATAAAATACGTTTAGAGTTTATAACCTTTGTAAAAAACAAATATTATGTCAACAAAAGATGTTCAAAATGAAAAATTAAAAGCGCTTCAGCTTACCATGGAAAAACTGGATAAAACCTTTGGAAAAGGAGCGGTTATGAAACTTGGCGACAGCCCTGTTGAAAAAGTAGACGTTATTCCAAGCGGGTCTTTGACCTTGGATTTAGCGCTTGGAATTAATGGTTACCCGAAAGGGAGAATTGTAGAAATTTACGGGCCGGAATCTTCTGGAAAAACAACGCTAGCCATACATGCGATTGCTGAAATACAAAAGCAAGGAGGTATCGCTGCATTCATCGATGCAGAACATGCTTTTGATCAATTTTATGCAGAAAAACTTGGCGTGGATGTGGCAAATCTTTTAATATCACAACCCGACAACGGAGAACAGGCACTGGAAATTGCCGATAACCTCATCCGTTCCGGGGCCATCGATATTCTGGTCATCGACTCCGTTGCCGCCTTGGTTCCCAAAGCTGAAATTGAAGGAGAAATGGGCGACTCCTCGATGGGACTGCAAGCCCGACTTATGTCCCAGGCCCTCCGTAAATTGACCGGAAGCATCAACAAAACCGGTTGCGTTTGCATCTTCATCAACCAACTTAGGGAAAAAATCGGTGTCATGTTCGGAAACCCCGAAACAACCACCGGGGGTAATGCGCTCAAATTCTATGCCTCCGTTCGTTTGGATATCCGACGCATTGGGCAACTCAAAGAGGGCGTCGATATCTACGGTAACCGTGTTCGAATCAAGGTGGTCAAGAACAAAGTGGCTCCCCCATTCCGTCAATGCGAATTTGATATCCTCTATGGGCAGGGCGTTTCCAAAGACGGAGAGATTGTGGATTTGGCGAGCGAGCTTAACATTATCAAAAAGAGTGGGTCTTGGTACTCCTACGGCGAAACCAAATTGGGACAGGGCCGGGATGCTGTTAAGCAGCTCTTTGCGGATAATCCTGAACTTGCCGAAGAAATTGAAAGCAAAATCAGGCTGGCTACCCAACTGACAGTCACC
>RFQF01000306.1 GCA_009925805.1 Flavobacteriia bacterium
GCCGAACCCAAAAACAGGAACCGTTACACCGGACGTAGGGAAGGCAGTTCAAGAGGTGAAAGCCGGAAAAATCGACTTTAAAGTGGATAAATACGGTATTGTTCACTCAGCGGTAGGTAAAGTGAGTTTTGACGGGGCGAAATTGAAAGAAAACGCCAACGAATTAATTCAAACCCTGGTCCGTTTAAAGCCTTCAGCTGCAAAAGGAACGTACATCAAAAGCATCGCCATTAGCTCCACCATGAGTGCTGGTATTCAAATTGACACCAAATCAGTAATTGCTTAACATCAAAAGTATGAACAGAGAAGAAAAAGCACAATACATTGATGATTTGGCCGCTGAATTATCAACAGCAAACGTCCTTTATTTAACCGATACAGCAGAACTTACTGTAGAATCTGTCAACGCCCTCCGCCGACGTTGCTTTCAAACCCAAATTTCCCTGAAAGTGGTAAAAAATGCCCTTTTGAAGAAAGCCATGGACCGTGTTGAAGGGCGCAATTATGGAGAGCTGAAAGGATTACTCAAAGGTTCTACTTCCATCATGATCAGCCAAGAAGCGAATGCTCCGGCAAGATTAATCCAAGAATTTAGAAAGAAAAATGCCAAGCCTATTCTTAAAGGGGCTTACGTTGAAGAGGCTATTTTTATTGGAGACAATCAGTTGATCACTTTGGAATTCATGAAGTCGAAAGATGAATTGATTGGAGAAATCATTGGATTGTTACAAAGTCCTGCCAAAAATGTGGTTTCTGGACTTAAAGGTGCTGGTGCAAAAATAGCGGGGATTTTAAAGACCCTCGAAGAGAAATAATTATTAACGTTTTAAATAATCAAGACAAATGGCTGAATTAAAGCAAATCGCAGAAACCCTGGTTAATCTTACTGTAAAAGAAGTAAACGAATTAGCCGCAATTTTAAAAGAAGAATACGGTATCGAACCCGCAGCCGCAGCACCGGTTATGGTGGCTGGTGGTCCTGCTGCCGGAGGAGGTGAAGCTCAAGTTGAAGAACAAACAGAATTCAATGTAATCTTGAAAGCTGCCGGAGCAAGTAAATT
>RFQF01000307.1 GCA_009925805.1 Flavobacteriia bacterium
TTGACTATCGTCCAAAAAAAGCCAGGATTCCATAGGAATTTCCTCGCCTTTTGGAGTCTTTAAACCGTGTACGGCCCTTTCAAAAAGGTTGGGATTGGGTTTCCGCATTTGGTAATGGTGAGAGAAAACCACCCGGTCAAAGTAATGGTCCAGGCTTCGGCCTCCGGCCGCCTTCAACGAAGCGGTAAAGGCTTCTTCGTGCCAGGAATTGGTGTTGCTTAACAAAACCATAGCGTAGTGTTTTCGCAGGTCTTGGAGTTGATCTAGGTCTTCAAGATTCCAGGTTCCCAGGATTCGGTTCCAGCAGGAACGGGTATCCGAGGCTCCTTGGACTGGGGACACGAATGAACCGGTATGGGTCAACGTTTGACGGAGACTTCGCTCAAATTCCGATGCTGAACAAAGACCGCATTCAAAAAGATGGTGCATTTTTACAAAATCGGATTCTTGGTCCGATCCATCGATGGCGAGATTTTCTGGATGAACCCGGATAAACAGCCCACCCAAATCCCAGATTAATCCCGAAATGAACATTTTTTTGATCAAATCCTGTTGGTGGCTTTGGTTGAGCCTCGAAGCATGCTATCAAAGATAGGAAAGCAGGATGAGTCCCAAAACCCAATAAAACAAAATAAATGATAAAAAAGGGAATGAAACGTTGTTTATTTGTTATTGCTATGAAATCAGAGGCGTACATAAATCTTTATTCATAACAATCCTGTCACAGTTTATTCCTAACGATTCATTTTTATGAAAACGTATCAACAAGTGCTTTGCCCCGTGGATTTTAGCGAATCCTCGTTGAATGCGGCCCGCTGGGGTTTGGAATTGGCTGCCTTAGCCCGTTGCCCCTTGCGGTTGGTGCATAGTTATAGTCTTTTGTTACAAGATTCTGAAACTGCTGCAACGTTGTATCCCGAAATGCTGCGGATAAGCGAGGATTTAATGAAGCGCTTTTTGGAACGATTGCAGGTGCCCCCGGATTTGGAAGTACATAACGTCAATACGCCGCTGGATATTGCCCAGGAATTACGAATTCGTTGCGAAGA
>RFQF01000308.1 GCA_009925805.1 Flavobacteriia bacterium
GAGGCCGATCCCGTGGCGAGTTTTTCATTTTCCCCCGCTGAATTCAGCGTTCCTTCAGAGAGTATAACTTTTAACAACGGATCCCAAGGAGCCTCATCCTATGTTTGGCATTATGGCGATGGAAGCAGCAGCAATTTAGAAGACGGATCTCATACGTTTACCAATACCATTTCCGGCTTTTTTGTTACTCTAGTGGCCAGTTCGCCTTTGGGCTGTACGGATTCGATAAAGCAATACATTGGATACCGTGAACCCCTCCTTTATTATATTCCAAACACCTTTACACCGGATGATGATCAACACAATCCGATCTGGCTTCCCGTATTTACGAGCGGTTTTGACCCGTATCTTTATCATGCGCTGGTTTACAACCGATGGGGTGAGTTAATTTGGGAATCATTCAATCCTTATGTGGGTTGGGACGGATATTATGGAGAGGGGATCAAAGCGCAAGCAGGAACCTATACTTGGAACATTATTTTCGGGACAAAACTCGGAGGTGAAAAAATTGAAATAACGGGCACACTCAACGTACTTCGATAATTCGGTGTTCACCTTTTTTCGTTTCAAAAAACGAAACTTTAGTATTCTAAAAAAAGAAAATCGAATCCTTTTTTCAGCATGCATTGAAGGTATTATTTTATTCCTATTTTTACGATGATTTCAAACCTTATCCTGAATAACACTACAATGAAAAACTATATTATCCTTGCCTCTACCTTCCTCTTTGCCGTTATTGCTAAAGCGCAATGGGTTACCCAGGCTTCCAGTTTCGCTAATTCGAGTTATGGAATAAACAGTATCTCAATTGTGGATGCCAATGTGGTTTGGGCAACCGCTTACGACACGGCCTATAATACGCCCGTGAGAAAATTTACACGAACCATCAATGGAGGAACCACCTGGAGCGCAAAAAATGTCAACGGCGCGAACGGTTGGGATTTTACATCGATTTCCGCATACAACAAAGACACCGCTTGGGTTAGCATGGTGGACAACAACAACGGTGGAGGTAAAATTTATCGAACAAACGACGGTGGAAACAACTG
>RFQF01000309.1 GCA_009925805.1 Flavobacteriia bacterium
CATGGGGTTTTTCTGCTTTTGGCGATGATTTTTTTGATTCCCTTGATCGAAAAGATACCCAATGCAGCCCTTGCGGCTATGTTAATCTTTGCCGGGTGGCGTTTGACATCGCCCAAGCATTTTATTCATACCTATCAAATAGGTCCAGAACAATTGGCGATTTTCTTGTTGACGGTTGTTGTTACTTTGGCCGAAGATTTGTTGTTGGGAATCGCCGCCGGTATATTTTTCAAGTTTGTACTTCATTGGATTCGGGGGGTGCAATGGAACGAGTTTTTCAAAGCGGATTACCGATTGGAACATACAGTGAATGGTGCGGTTTTTCATTTCAAAAGCCCGGCGATATTTTCGAATCTTTTATCCTTCAAAAAACAACTCAACAAACTTCAGAACGAATCACCTTTGGTCCTGGACTTTAGCGATTGCAAGTTTGTGGATCATACGTTTTTGGAATTTATGGATCAGTTTGAACGCGAGAGGGATCTGGCTTCCAGGCCTATCATTATTCGAAATTTGGAGCAAATGCAAGCCGTTTCTACGTACAAAACATCCACTCGTCGTCGGTCCAAAAACAACCCTATATAACAATGAATTTACGAACTTCACAATTCCTCGTCGTGGCAGCCTTTTTTGGGTTCTTTGGTTTTGGAGCAACCGATCAGGTCACGGCCCAAACGGCCGTTCATCCGCGCTCCCAGGTGGACCAGGTTCATGCCTGGTATGTTTGGAACGGTCAATACCAAATTCGCGGAAAATGGGGGCTTTATACGGAATATCACTTTCGTCGAGCCAACCTCCTAAGCGATTTCCAGCAATCCTTGTTGCGAGTGGGGCTCGAGTACAAATTAAGCCCTCAGGTTTCGGGCATCATGGGTTACGGGTTAATTCATACCGGTGTTTATGGGGAACAACCTTTGGCACACCCTTTGGTCGAGCATCGATTGTGGCAACAAGTGTTGTGGAAATACCCGAATCGCTTTGTGAACGTTTCTCAGCGGCTTCGAATGGAAGAACGGTTTATTGCTTCCTTGACGGACGCCGGCAAGACC
>RFQF01000310.1 GCA_009925805.1 Flavobacteriia bacterium
CAAGGCAATTTGCAATTCAACCAAACCTTGCTGTTCTCAACGACACAAGCTTCCAATGTGTTATTAGGAACCGTGCCCGCGGGGAAAGTTTGGAAAATTGAAGGTTTTGGATCTGGAAATTCTGGGGCAAGTGAATGTGCTTGGAGTTTCGATGGAAGCAATGCCGCCTTTCGCTCGGGAAATGTATATCTGGGTGGCTCTGCCTATCAATACAGCAATTCAACGAGTACTTTTTGGTTGCCGGCCGGAACAACGGTGTATTCCCTGAATTGTTCATCTATCTATCGATGGATCAGTATTATTGAATTCAATATCGTACCATGAGAGCTATTTTATTTACTTGCCTTCTTATGATTTGTATGCAGGGTAAAACGCAAGGGAATTTACAGTTCAACCAGGTCATTACCTATAATATCGGAGGAATTGCCAATCAATACGACAATATCAATTTTACCGTGCCCGCAGGGAAGGTATGGAAAATTGAGGCTGCTGTGAACTGGAGCGGAAACCCGCTTTATTTGTACCCGAACGGAGCGGTAACTTATGGAATCAATTTGGCGAGCAGTTCTAAAACGGTATCGGATTTTCCAATTTGGTTGCAAGCGGGATATACGGGCACCTTTTCGATATACACCAACCGCGCGCTTATCTCCATCATTGAATTCAACATCGTACCATGAGAACCTTCTTTTTTTTTACCGCTTTTTTTGTGCTTGGCGCACTCAAGGCCCAAGGAAATTTGCAGTTCAACCAAATAATAAATTTACCCTTTGCTGTTAGTAATACCACACCAGTAACGGTACCTGCGGGTAAAATATGGAAAATCGAGAGTTGTATGTTATCCACAACGGCTAATTCCTATGCCTTGATGCAGTATAATGGGGTAAATTATAACTTGCGTCAACAACAAACATCCACGAACTTAGCTAACTTCCCTTTTTGGTTAGCAAGTGGTTCATCGGTTATTTTCGGAGCAAATGGCGGGAGTGGAGGATTTGTAAGCATCATCGAATTCAACATTGTACCATGA